>JALURJ010000085.1 GCA_027016915.1 Desulfurococcales archaeon
CTAGACCGTTCAGTCTCCATGGGCCGCGGGGGCCCGCTCCACGCCGAAGTTGCTGAAGCGCTGGAGGCTAAGCCTTCAATGATGGGAGTGGTGGCAGGCGTAGGGGGTGTAGACGTTGGGGTCAGGGACTTCGAGAAACTGGTGGAGAGCTTCGTGGGGAAGGTCGAAGCCGAAGGACGTGTTTACGTGAACGATTACTGGTATGGGGTGTGAGTCATGGTTCGCATCCAAGATTTGCCTAGGAAGAACTACATTATGCCGGGCAACGCGGCGTGCCCGGGATGTCCCGAAACCATGGGACTACGCTACGTAGGTATGGCGTTGGGGGACAAGGCGGTCCTTGTCATACCGGCAAGCTGCTCATCCGTGATCCAGGGAATATACCCGAAGTCAGGTATAGGGATCCCGATACTCAACATAGTATTCGCGGCAGCCGCTGCGGCTGCCTCGGGGCTCAAAGCTGGCCTAGAGGCACGCGGCGTCAAGGACGCCCAGGTTGTGGCTTGGGCTGGCGACGGCGGCACCGGAGACATAGGGTTCCAGGCCCTGAGCGGGGCCGCTGAGCGTAATGAGGATATAATATACATCTGCGTCGACAACGAGGCCTATATGAACACCGGTATCCAGAGAAGCAGCCTCACACCCTACGGTGCCTGGACAACCACCACTTGGACCGGGAAGAAGGAGCACAAAAAGGATGTGCCACTCACACTCATAGCGCACAGGGTTCCCTACGTAGCTACGGCGAGCGTAGGGTTCCCCACGGACTTCATCGACAAGCTTAGGAAGGCCTCTAGGATAAGGGGTTTCAAATACATACATCTCCACGCACCATGCCCTGTGGGCTGGCGCTTCGACCCGGCCAAAACAGCTGAGGTAGCCAAGCTGGCCGTGCAGACAGGCCTTTGGATACTATACGAATACGAGAACGGCAAGTTTAGGATAAGCCCCCTAAGCAGGCCCTACAGGGACAAGTCTAAACGGAAACCTCTCATAGAGTATATAAAGCTCCAGGGCAGGTTCAGGCATTTAAAGGAGGACGACATAGCTGTGCTGGAGAAATACGTGGATGAGCTATGGGAGTTCTACACCAAACTCGAGGAGGTCTACAGATAGACCGGTATCAGGGCTCCACAGGATGGGTGGGAAACGCCAGGCTACCCTAGGGGAGGCGCCACCACGTGGAGCACAAGAACCGCTACAGCGAAGACTAGTGCGAGTAGCACTATGTGTATGGGCTTCAGAGTAACTATGGCGTCGAAGTCCTCGTAGAAGGAGAGCAGGCCTGCCGCGGTAAGCGTTACTGGTTTCTTATCCTTCTTCCTCTTCTGAGGCATCCGCTTCTCCCAACCTTTCTGGATGCACGGCCACTATTTAAAATTCTTCCGAGCTCGGCGGCAAGAAATTATTTCTTCGATTCGAAGCTAGTGTGGGCGTAGTTGGGATGGAGCTCAGGAAGCTGCAGGAATACATGTACAAGCTCTACTATTCCCGCGACAGTAGGCGCGGGCTTTTCGCAACCTTCACATGGTTCGTAGAGGAGGTGGGAGAAATGGCTGAGGCTCTCCTCAAAGGCGGCAACGTTGAGGAGGAGATAGCCGACGTGCTCGCCTGGCTTCTCTCTATAGCAAATCTTGTCGGTGTAGATGTGGAAGAGGCCGTTAGGAAGAAGTACGGCGATCCTGACTCTTGATACTTTTAACTATGCTGGCAGCCCTCTCAGAGTCCTCCTCAACTATTGTACCTGTAACCACAATATCGGCCCCAGCTTCCACTACCCTCCTTGCAGCTTCGGGGCTCCTTATACCCCCGCCCACAATAAGCATGGTGGAGCTGCTGAGGGCCTTCCTCACACTAGCGATTATCTCTGCAGGGACGTGGACAGGGGCTCCGGAGCCTGCCTCTAGATAAATATAGCGCATCCCAAGCATCTCAGCTGCCAACGCATAGGCTGTGGTTATTTCAGGCTTGTCTAGGGGGAGGGGTCTGGCCCTACCGATGTAGCCAGCCGCACCCCCGTAACCCACGATGAGATAGGCCGTGGGGAGTACCTCAAGTCCGTATCTTTTCACTATGATGGCACCCTGAACCTGGGCTCCAACTATATAGTAGGGGTCGTCACTGTTGAGGAGGCTCATGAACAACACGGCATCAGCTTCCTTAGAGAGACCGTTGACGTTGCCGGGGAACAACACTACCGGTAGACCGTAGCGCTTGAGGCTCGATATAATGTCATCCAGCAGGCTCTCGGAAACACCTATACTTCCACCCACTAGGATGACGTCCGTCCCAGCGGACACCATAGGCTCAACAAGCTTGGAGGCCTGGTCAAGGTCGCCTGACACTTCGTCCGGGTCTATGAGGGTGAAGTGAAGCGGCGCCTCGAGACGTTTCTCTGCAAGGTATTGTGCTACTCTTCCTCTCCACCCGCCCATAGCTCCTCAGCCTGCTCCTCCCCTATCTCCACGATTTCAAAACTTAGTGTGCCAGCATTATACTCGTCCAATATCCGGCCATACACGTCTACTGGCTGGTGAAGAGGAGTAACAGGCATTTCAGCCTTGAAGCCGCAGTGCCCGCATCTGGCTATAGCCAGGCTTTTGGACCTCCGAATGTTGATGAAGAGCATTCTGGACCCGCAGTGAGGGCATACAAAGACCGTCGGCAGCGTCCGCCGCGGCCTCAGAATCTTCCTCCTCCTCTTCTTTCTCCGCCCCATCCTTGAGCCCTAGTCACGCAATTACACTTGCCCTTAAATTATGATTGGCCTCTCGCCACGAGCCTGCGTAGCGCTCCGCTAAAACCACGTGTCAGAACCTCTAAAACTATGGTGGGAGCCTTCTCTCCAAGCTTCTTAGATAAATCACGTGTCCTACCGCTTCTCCTAGCCAGCTCTAGGCCAACCAGGTGGTAGCATGGCGATCCACGCCTCCTACCAACAACGTTTACGAGGAAGTCTAGGCAGGAGCAGTATAGGCGCGGAACCAGGACATGGTCCTCGTTTCTGCCTATATACACCCATATCTCGGGCTCCCGGCTGATCCTAACGTATCTAGCCCCTTGAAGGGCCTCAGCTATCCGCGGATGCTCGAAGCTCTCCACGTATTCAACGTCGGAGAGCTGGTGAGACAGCCTGTCAGAGGTGTAATCCTCTCGTGCGGGACGCACTGAACTCCTCAATCCTACCATCGCTCCGCCCGACGATTACTAGGTCGGTTAGACCTATGAATAGGCCTGTCTCAACGACTCCTGGTATGCTTTTCAGCTGCAATTCAACGTTCTCCGGATTCTTCATAGGGCCGGTCCACACATCCACCACAATGAACCCGTTATCATCGATGCAGGGCCCATCCTTGCAGGAGCCGCTCCTAACCTCAGCCCTATATCCGAGCCTACCTATAGATCTTAAAACGAATTCTATAGCCTCGGGTAGCACCGAAATAGGTACAGGCTTCTTCTCTCCAAGCCTGCTAACCAGCTTCGATTCGTCCACAATGAAAATGTTGGTCTTAGACCGATATGCTAGCATCTTCTCGGCTAGATGTGCAGCGCCGCGTCCCTTAACCATCCGGCCAGCGGGATCCACCTCGTCGGCACCATCTATGTAGATATCAACGCTCTCGACCACAGAGGGGTCCAGTACGACTAGCCCTCGGCTGGCTAGTTTTCTGGCAGTATCCAGGGAGGAGGCCACGTACTTCATCCCCATAGCCTTGGGGCTTGCGGAGAGCTCTTCTATGAAGAACCCCACAGTGGATCCTGTACCTACACCCACGATCTCAGGATTTCTGCTTAGGACGAGGCGTGCAGCTGTGCGGGCCGCAACAATTTTGCCCATACCCATACGTACACCAACGGTAACATTTGGGTGTCTAGTTATAAGCAGTCCCGCCTAGCTGTACTCGCTCATGATGCTGAGCAGGCCTTCCAGGTTAAGTAGATCTCTGATCGAGATCACGCCGACAAGAAGCCCATCATCATCAACTACGACCAGGTGTCTGATCCCATGCTCCCCCATGAGCTTAGCGGCCTCAGATATGTGTGCGTTAAGATGGATACTATAGTATTTCTCCATAGTACCCATCTCCTCCACTCTAACTTCCAGCGGATTTATCCCCCTGGAAATGGCCTTGACGTAGTCCCTCTCCGAGATAACGCCTAAAACCACCCTCTCGTTTTCTGGACTCACTATTGGTAGGAACCCTATGTTTTCCCTCACCATGATCTCGGCTGCACGTCGCCCCGATTCTCCGAGCTGCACCGTTATTGGCTTCCTCTTAATGAGGTCTCTTACGAACATGGGCATACCTTATACCCATTATTAAAAATAGCGTGCAAATTATTAAAAATATCCTTGATTCTATTGCAATGTGTTGAAGAGTAGAGGTGAAGCATATACATTAAACGTAAATGCTAAAAACTCCCCATATATCCACTAAGATCACGGCGGGCCCGTAGTCTAGCCTGGACTAGGATGCGGGGTACGCCGCGCAGAGCGGCGCCCGACTCGGGACCCAGGATGGGCGGAAGTCCCCGTGGTCCGGGGTTCAAATCCCCGCGGGCCCACCAAACCCGACCTATACCTACCTACCTCTCCTTGCCGCTTCTCCGAGCAGCTTCTTGGAGAGAGTGTAAACCAGGGGAAGCAACAGTATTGCTATGGCTAGAGCTACACCCCAGGACAGCGTGGTGATTACTTTTGACGCCTCAGCGTACTGGGTAAATATTGCCGCCATGCCTACCATGAGGAATATCAGGTACACCAAGAACTTAGCGTACCCGGCGAAGTCCTTGAATTCCGGATTGTCTTCCACTATGCTATCCACCAGCAGAGAGCCAACGATCACACCCATGACAATTATGGCTACACCGAGTATGAGTGAGTACACATATGTGCTGTAGAACCCCATGATGCCCAGCGACACCGACACAACCAGAGCCACCAGGCCCACCAGGACGAGGCCCCTACCCAGTTCAGCTACCTCGCGCCTTCTGCGAGGAAGCATTTTTGATAGCAGGTCGCCTAGGGCGTAGGAGAATCCTATTGATAGAATTATGCCTAGAAACAGGACTGCTATGCCCACAATTACCTTAGGCAGGTAGCTGGCCACGCTGTACAGGATAGCCCCTATTTCGCCGCCAATATCCACGTAGTCGAGCGCCGCCAGGAAGGCTAGTGACACCGCAAAGGCTATGGTCAAAAGCTCTAGCACTCCTGGAAGGTTAGCCTCCTTAAGCCTCATACGGGCCTCCGAAGTCTTTGCGTAACTGTCCACAAGTTTACCTACAAAGATTCGTACTATGGCGCCTGCGAGCACACCGACAAGATATCCCACCCCCACAATGACTACGACCGCGGCAATGTCCAGTGCCAGATCTTTAGCCTGGGTAATTATGTCTGCCATAACCTACACCCTTCCATAGACTATAATACGAGAACCGAGTATATAAAACCTGAAACAGAAATCTCCTGTAGGCCGGGCTGAATGATGTGAACCTCCGACACGGAGCCCG
>JALURJ010000086.1 GCA_027016915.1 Desulfurococcales archaeon
GAACAAGCAACAGCTGGCCCCGCAGCCAAGCCGCGTGCTGATAATACCGCTGATCCCTGAGGCTGAAAGCACAGCACTGCTCCTCGCAAGGAGGTTGCATAAAGAGGGTGTAAGGGCCGAACTCTACCATGGTAGAACGAGGCGGCTAAGTAAGGCTCTAAGCTACGCCAGCGGCTCCGGATACAAGTATATAGTGATTATTGGGAAGGCCGAACTCTACGAAAACCTTTACACGTTGAGGGACATGGAGTCGCGGGAACAGCGGCGGCTAGGGCTTGAAGAACTCGTCAGCATAGTATCTAGACAAGCTTAATACCGTATTCTAGTACAAGTAGCCGTGGAACCCTTTTCCTCCCATTCTTCTCTAAGTGAATCAACCCCAGGCTTTCAAGCAATTTCAGGTCACGGTATACATTACCTACGTCCCGCCCCAGCCTTCTGGCAAGTTGGCTTACACTTTCTGCCTCTCCTGAGGCTATGGTTGAGAGAAGCTTGATTATGGCTGGTGAGAATAACCTGCCGTGGACCTCGGGGTCATAGGCCTCCTCGAGCTCCTCTACATAGTCTGCCTCTCCCTCTTCCTCGCTTAGCCTCAGGATCTCCTGGAAGTACTCTAGGGCTTCCTCTGCCAGCTCATCGCCATCTGCTACCCTCTCTCCCAGCTCATCGATATAGCTTCTGAGGAACTCTCTTCCCAGCACTCTTACAAGGCGGAATACCGCGGGCATCCTATTTTGTACTATAAGTACAAAATTCCCTATAAGGGTTTCCTGCACATAGACGTAACGGTGTGAGGGTTGGCGAGAACAAGTCTAAAGAAGGTGGGACCCTACGAGTGGGTCATACCCAAAGGGACGAAGCCCTGTATGAAGGTTCCGGCTGTGATATTCGCCGACGAGTATCTGCTCAAAAAGATGCAGGACGACCTTACACTCGAGCAAGCAGCCAACGTAGCATGCCTCAAGGGTATCCAGGAGTCGAGCTTCGTGATGCCTGACGGACACCAGGGTTATGGGTTCCCCATAGGTGGGGTAGCTGGCATGAGCATAGATGAGGATGGAGTCATAAGTCCTGGCGGCGTGGGATACGACATAAACTGCGGTGTCAGGTTGCTCAGAACAAAGCTTGACGAGGACGATGTTAGGCCTAAACTGAAGCAACTGATAGACACCCTCTACTACAATGTGCCCAGCGGCCTTGGAAGCACCGGGAAGCTAAGGCTAACCACGGGCGAGCTTGACAGAGTGCTGGATGAGGGTGTTGAATGGGCTGTATCCAAGGGTTATGGCTGGGCCGAGGATCTAGAACACATAGAGGAACGTGGTAGCTGGAAGATGGCCGACTCTAGCAAGGTGAGCAGCAGGGCTAAGAGGAGGGGAGCTGCACAGCTAGGCACCCTTGGCAGCGGCAACCATTTCCTGGAGGTCCAGGTGGTTGACAAGATATATGATCCTGAGACGGCCAAGGTCCTCGGCATAACCCACGAAGGACAGGTAATGGTGATGATTCATACTGGTAGCAGAGGGCTCGGACACCAGGTTGCTAGCGACTATCTGCTCACCATGGAAAGGGCTATGAGAAAATACGGCATAAAGCCCCCG
>JALURJ010000087.1 GCA_027016915.1 Desulfurococcales archaeon
TGCACGTCAAAACACCGTCAATTATCCAGAATTGCACCCGCATGCTAAATACTTGTTTCAGCCGCAGGGAGCCCGGCGCCTACTAGTCCTCGGGGGAGGGGTTGCTCTCTACGAGTTCGGCTTCGTGATGCTTCCACTCGACCCTTAGTGCGGCATAGGCTTCTAGTCCCTCGATCTTGAACCCTACCTTGACGGCGTGGAACTCGGCCTCACTACCCAGCAGGAGGCGGGCCAGCTCGACGGCGTTGACCTTGTGCTCCTCCCCGTTCTCCACGTTCCACGTGTTGATCAACACCACGGCGACTTTCCGGTTCTCGGACTTCACTATAAGCACACCCACACAACTGCTGCAGGTTCCTTCAACCCCAGCCACGTAGGCCTCCTCGACGGAGCCCTTGATTTCCTCCTCCTTCCCCTCGAGGTTAATCACAGCGAGGATGCTGTTGTAGAACGCTATGCCGAGTTCCTGCTTCTCGCTGGAAGGCGTTGTTGTGATTGTTGTCGTAGTCGTTGTAGTTGTGGTCGTTGTCGCGGTAGTAGTGGTTGTCTCCGTGCGGGGACTTGTCGTCTCCTGTCCCCCGGGCGTCGTGGTGGTTGTCACGTTCTCTATGGGCTCTTCCAACGTTATGCTTTGGGTTACACTGGGGATCATGGGGTAAAGGTTTCTGGAGAGAGCCATGAGTAGGAAAGCGAGGAGAACGATGCCAGCCGCCATGGCTACTTCCTTGCCCATCCCCCACACTGCCTCCAAGTCTTTATCTGGACTCGCCGTGCCGAGTGGTCAATATAGGGATGAGGGTTTTCCTTATAATAATCTAATTCACCTATCGTGAGTAATAGGTAAAATATCTAGGAATAGAGACACCAGGGTGACCCTTATGCTGCCCGAGACCCTGATGCTTGGGAGCATAGTGCTCGCCGGTGCCGCTGCCTTCCTACTGCTCTCCTACAGGTTCGCCAGGATAGCTAGCCTAGCATCATCTCCCAGGCTGGCCCTAGCAGCAGCTGGTTTCAGCATACTGGGCATGGCTCAGCTACTCTCAGCTGCCTCGTACTACTCCTCGGAGGCCCGGGACGCCTACATGTTCTACGTGGGGTCCACGAGTTTCTCCATGGCTGGATACGTCCTCATACTCGCATCGGCCTCCCCTAGTAGGGGAGGAGGCCTCTACGCTGTGAGCCCCGCCCTCCTTCTACCCTCAGCAATCGACATCACTGCAGGCTTGCTGGCAGGCGTCCTCGCCTACGTCGCCGGGGGAGTGGCCAGAGCAGGGTTTGCCGTGCTGGCAATCTCGCATTTCCTAAGGGCTGCCCCGCTGCTCGGAGGAGGCCTCCACCTAGGTTCGGCCCTTCCCCTCCTGGTACTGGTGGGCGAGGTGGTTAGAGCGGTGTCGGCCTCGGCCCTGGCACTCTTTTACACTAAGGGTGTACTCGGTCATGAGGCGGAGTAGGGCTGCCATCATCTACGAGGTACTGGAAGTGGTGGTGAGGAATGGGGGTGAGGTTAATCCTACCCAGCTTTCCCTGGAGGCGAACCTGGCATACGACAGGATGATGAGGCTCTTGGAGAAGCTGGAGGAGAGGGGGCTGGTAGAGGTGGTTGCGGAGGAGGGGCGTAAATGGGTCAGAATAACCCGGAAAGGCCGGGAGCTCTACCATCACCTTAGACATGTGAGAAGGATACTTTCCGACTTTGGTATAAGCCTGTGAGGCGGCAGGGCGTATTTAAGCCTTTCTCACTATTGGTTAGTTTTCCTTAATAAAAACCCTAACCTACCGATCAGATAGGTGAAACCCCGTGAACAAGAGCCTGATTGGAATAGCGGTAGCGCTCCTGGTCGGGGTGAGCGCCGGGCTGGCAGCTAGCGGCGCCTTCCAGGACACGCTGGCGGTTATAAAGTCCGAGATAGTGCCAGGCAGCCCCGCAGCTGAGAACCAGACGGCCAGCCTCTCCGGCACCATAACGCTTGAGGTTGGGAAGCTTGAGGCAGGCAAACACTACGAGTTCGACGATGTACATGGCGAGACCTACCTATACACGGGTAGCGGCGGCAACTTCACGTTTTCCCTGATCTATAATGAGAGCGCCTTCCAGTACGTCAAGGTCAAGATCGAGATCAGCGGGGACCATGATGACGAGTACTATGTTGACACGGAGTTCTACCTGGACACCAGTACACCTGTCTACGTGTTCACCCTACCTGCCGATGTCAAGGTGGAGGTTGAAGTGGAGCTCAAGGAGATCACCGTAAGCCCCAACGCCACGCTGGGCCCCCAAGAAATCTACGTGCAGATAGCGGGTTCCTGACCGGGCACAAAACCATTTTTCTTTTTCCCGGTTTCCCGCAGATCCCTCACCGATTAAGTTATCTTGAAGGGGCTCTTTGATAATAGTGGTGCCGCTTGTTGCATCCCTGGCTTCCCAACTCCTCGCCTAAGGTTGAAGAGAAGATTCTGCGGAGCATAGGGGTGGAGGGTGTTGAGGAGCTTTTCCGCGACATACCTGCCGACATAGTGTTGAAGAGGCCTCTCCAGGTAGGCTTCGGCAAGCCTCTAAGCGAGTCCGAGGTTGCTAGGCTGGTTGAGAGGCTGCTCTCCAAGAACAGGGTCTTCATGGATCCACCACCCTTCATGGGCGGCGGTGTCTGCGCCCACCATGTGCCAAGCCTCGTCGCCGAGATTGTCAGGAGGTCAGAGTTCTATACTGCCTACACGCCTTACCAGGCGGAGATCTCTCAGGGCCTCCTCCAAGCCCTCTTCGAGTATCAGAGCCTAATGGCCGATCTTGTAGATATGGATGTTGTTAATGCCAGCATGTACGATATGAGCACAGCGGTCGCTGAGTCCTTCCTGATGGCGGCCAGGGTGACCGGGAGGTCCAGGATACTCGTGCCTGCCACCATGAACCCGCAGCACTACGAGGTGGCCAGGACGATAGTTGAGGCCAAGGGAGTCAAACTCGTGAAGGTGGGCTACGACCGGGAGACCGGGATGATGAGCCTAGACGAGCTCTCCTCGAAGCTCAGCGGCGAGGTTGCAGCGGTCTACGTCGAGAATCCCGGCTACCTAGGGTTCTTCGAGGAGAACATCGAGGCGATATCCGACGCCGCCCACAGCAGGGGTGCTCTCCTAATAGCCGGGTTCGAGCCTCTAAGCCTGGGCCTGGTGAAGCCTCCGGGCGCCTATGGGGCCGACATAGCGGTTGCCGAGGGGCAGCCCCTGGGCCTGGGCATGAACTACGGCGGACCCCTGCTGGGGATTTTCGCCGTGAGGTGGGATAGGAGGCTGGTACGCCAGATGCCCGGCAGGCTGATCGGCATGACCGAGAGCCTGGAGGGCGAGCGGGGCTTCGCCATGATCCTCCAGACCAGGGAGCAGCATATCCGGAGGGAGAAGGCGACCTCCAACATAACCACCAACGAGGCTCTGGCAGCCATCGCCGCGGCGGTCTACCTCTCCCTGCTAGGCAGGTCGGGGATAGTGAGGCTTGCCGAGACCATAATGTTGAGGGCAGGGTATGCGGCTAAGAGGCTCTCAGAGATACCGGGTGTCGAAGCGCCAGCGTTCGGGTCCAGGCACTTCAAGGAGTTCGCCGTCAGGTTCCCATGCAGGTACAGGGAGCTCCACAAACACCTCATGGAGCATGGGGTGCTTGGCGGCCACTACCTGGGCGAGGAGTTCCCTGAGCTGGGCGAGGCAGCCCTCTTCTGCGTAACCGAGGTCCACAGCAAGAGGGACATAGACCTGCTGGCCGAGAAGGTGGCAGAGTACGTTGGAGGTGGTGCCTAGTGTGGAGGCAGGCTAGATGGTCCGAGCCGCTAATCTACGAGTTGGGGGCTCCCGGCAGGATGGGGTTCCTGGTGCCCGACGACTCCGACATAGTGGAGGCCCTGGGAGGCGACAGAGACTCACTCCTGGAGCAGCTGATCCCCGGGCAGCTGCGCCGCGAGTCGCCACCACCCCTCCCCGAGGTCTCGGAGGTCGAGGTGGCCAGGCACTACACTAGGCTCTCCCAGATGAGCTACGGCGTCGACAACGGCCCAGTGCCCCTGGGCTCCTGCACCATGAAGTACAACCCCAAGATAGCTGAGCAGCTCGTAGCAGATCCCAGAATAGCCATGCTCCACCCGCTTCAAGACGAGGAGACCGTTCAGGGGCTCCTCGAGATACTCTACACGCTGGAGAGGTGGCTGGCCGAGATCACTGGGATGGACCGGTGCAGCCTCCAACCCCCGGCAGGAGCGTCTGGCGAGCTTACCGGGACCCTGATGATCAGGAAGTACCATGTGGACAGGGGCGAGGAGCATAGAGTTGAGATGCTCGTCCCCGACTCGGCACACGGCACCAACCCAGCCAGCGCGGCCATGGCCGGGTTCAGGGTTGTAAGGATACCCACAGACGAGGGCGGCGAGGTCGACATGGAGGCCCTACGCGCAGCCCTCTCCGACCAGACTGCAGGCATGATGCTCACCAATCCCAACACCCTCGGCGTGTTTGAGAGCAGGATCCTCGAAATATCGGGGCTCGTCCACGAGGCTGGCGGAATAATGTACTATGACGGCGCCAACCTTAACGGCATACTGGGCGTGGCCAGGCCGGGCGATATGGGATTCGACATAGTCCACATAAACATTCACAAAACGTTCGCGGCACCCCACGGCGGCGGAGGCCCAGGAGCTGGGCCCGTCTGCGCTAAGGGCGAGATGGTGGACTACCTGCCCCGCCCCCTGCTCGAGTACGATGGCGAGAAGTACTACTGGGACTACAGCTGCGAGAAATGTATAGGCAGGGTTAGGGCCTTCCACGGCAATATAGTGCCCCTAGTCAAGGCCTTCATATACATAGCCAGCCTGGGCCCCCAGGGGCTCCGCAAGATAGCTGAGCAGGCAGTGCTCAACACCAACTACTTCATAAGCCTCATGAAGGGCGTTGAGAACTACGAGCTGCCTTACGACCCCTCCAAGCCCAGGAAACACGAGGTGGTGTACAGCGCCAAACCCCTTACCGAGAAGAAGGGCGTAACAGCGGAGGATGTTGCCAAGAACCTGCTCGACGCAGGGCTGTACGCCCCGACAATATACTTCCCACTAATAGTCGAGGAGGCCCTCATGATAGAGTTCACCGACACCGAGACCGCCGAGAACATAGAGAGATACGCCGAGACACTGAGGAGGATAGCGGCCATGGAGCCTGAGGAGGCCAAGAAGGCACCCCGCAACACCAGTGTGGGGCGGCTCGACCTGGTGAGGGCCAACCACCCGGCAACGGTGACCCCCAGCTATAGGGTGTACAGGAGGAGGGCGGCAGGGGAGAAGCTACGGCTCTAGCTGGTGCCAGCCTTGGAAGAAATATTGTCTCCCGGCTCCGGAAAACCTGTCGTCGAGCCCTCCGACTTCGTCGGAGACTACAGGGCACCCACCGATAGGTTCATCCTAGTCTTCTCCAGGAAAAGCCTAAGCATTGTTAAGAGGCTCATGGAGGGTGTCGAGAGGATCAAAGCGCCGATACCGGC
>JALURJ010000088.1 GCA_027016915.1 Desulfurococcales archaeon
GACGAAGTCGGGGTTGGGTGCGAACCTGGTCACTATTTTCTTGTACTTTTCAGCGTTAGGTAGTGGAGGAAGCCTCTTCTCCTCCTCCGGCTTCCTCCTCTCCTCAAGGGCTCCGGGCCACTCCTCCTCCAGGAGCCTCCTCTGCTCCTGGAGGCTCAGCTTGTTGATCTCGGCAACGGTCTCAGCCACTATCCTGGCAACCTCCCTGGCGTGGGGTCTGAGCTCGGGGGCCTCGGCCAGAACCTTGCCCACGACCGGGCCGGGTGACGCCTTGCCTCCATGCTTTACGGCGTTTATCAGGGCGTGCTTTCTGGCAAGCCTCTTAGCCTTCTCCACAAACCCGTTTCCGCTGGACATCCTCCTCACCCGCCACTACCAGTATGTATTTCTCGGGCACGTACTCGGGGTTCCACGCTATGTAGACCAGTATCCCGGGCATGGGCGTTTTGACTACCCTGGTCTCGTTCTTGGAGGTAACGGTGTAGGCTACCTTCTCCCACTTCTCCAGTTTGTCCCCCTCCCTGGGGAATATGTGGACAAGCGTGCCTGCAGCCTCTATGAGGCCCACCTCTACACCCTGCCCTACGAGCAGGGTCTCGCCTCGGCCTGGGAGCAGGGTTGCGAACCTCTTCCTAACCCTACCCGCCTCGAGGTCGAGGATCTCGTAGAAGCCCTGCTCGTAGGGTATCTCCACGAGGACGCCGGGGCCCTGAACGTCCTCCTCTAGGATCTCCACGCAATCCCCAGCGTCGCGGAGGGATGCGGGGCCCTTGATCTCCGTCTCGGGGTTCTCGACAAAGAGCCTGGGAAACCTGTACTCACCACCCACTTCAGTACTCCCTCCTCACGATGAAGTCTGCCAGCTCCACTAGTATCTCCTTCGCCTCGGGGTCCCTGGCCTTGACCCTGTTAAGGCTTCTCTTAGCCTCCTCAACAAGCCTCTCAGCCCTCTCCATAGCGTGGTCTAGGGCCCCGGCCTCGCGGATCAGGTCTGCAGCCCTCCTATACTCGTCCAGGCTGGCCTTGGGGTTGCCCACGACCCTCCTCAGGAACTCCCGGCCGTCCTCGTCGAGGTGCTGCATGGCGTAGATCACCAGGAGAGTCTTCTTGCCCTCCCTGAGGTCGCTGTAGACGGGCTTGCCCAGCTTCTCGCCCGAGCCGTAGATGCCGAGGATGTCGTCCCTGAGCTGGAAGGCCACCCCCACCCTCCAGCCATACTCGCCGAGGGCCTCCACCTCCTCGGGGCTGCCGCCGCCAGCGAGGCCTCCCACCCGTGTCGACGCCTCTATGAGGGCGCCGGTCTTCCTGTAGATCATGTCCATGTACTCGTCCACGGTTACATCCCACCTCTCCTCGAACATCATGTCGAGGGCCTGGCCCTCAGCAACCGTGGACGCCGCCTTAGCGATAATCCTCATGGCCTCAACGACGCGGCTTGGCTCAACACCCTTTTCCACGAGCCTGGCAGCCGACTCGAAGGCCTTGGCGAAGAGGAGGTCGCCCGCCGTTATGGCCATGGGTTCGCCCCAAACCCTGTGAACCGTGGGTACGCCGCGCCGGTAGTCGTCGCGGTCCATTATGTCGTCGTGGATGAG
>JALURJ010000089.1 GCA_027016915.1 Desulfurococcales archaeon
GGCCTTGTCGTTGGCCAGCACGATGTTGCCCACAGCTGTGTTTCTGGATTCGAGCACGGCTACGTTTATGTCGAGCGTCCTCTTTATAGCTGCGACCTCCTCCTCCCGGACTATCCGGGGGAGGACTATGCCGTTGGAGTTGCCTGAGGCCATTACCCCTATAATTACGGTTCCCGCTATGCGGGTTTCTACTATGCTGTCGGGATCTATTCCGAGCGTGGAAGAAATTGCTTCGAGGGTTTTGGGGGCCAGGCCGGGCGGTACTATGGCGTACTTATCGGTTGCAAGTATATAGACCCCGATGTTTGGGTTCCCAAAAACGCTCAGCCTCTCGAGGGCCATCCGCTCCGCCCCCAGGCTATTCTTCGGGCTTCGGAGGCTGCTCCTCGGGAAGCAGGATGTAGACGTATTCCTCCTCGTCCTCCTCGACCTTCACGATTTTTACCTCAAGGCTCCTCGGAGGCTTTTCTATGCTTCTCGTCCACACGATCTCGTTGACCTTGTTGCTAACCTTCACCCTCTCAGGGTCTACCCTGAAGTGCCTAGCCGCGAACTCCTTAAGCATCCTCACAGCCCTGGGGGCGCGGTTCCTCCGCCTACCCCAGTAAACCCTGTATAGTGGGACGGTGTAGAGCATCTCGGTCTTATCCTTGGCCACGGCTCATCCCCTTAGGCCTTTAGCTTGGTTCTCCTCCAGTGCCTTATCTTTGGGTGGAACCTGAATTTCCCAAGGGTCTTTATGACTACCCATAGGGGTACAGGCGAGTTAGACTTGCCCGCCCTGGCTAGTCTCAGCTTCTTAGCGTGGGGCTTGTTGCGTGCCACTGCTCACCACCTACTTCTCCTTTATCCTTATCCTGTAGTCCCGCCGGGTCCTAGAGTACAGCTCGGCTAAAAGCTCTTTCACCACCTCGTCGCTTATCGGCACGGGAACACGGCCGCTTTGGGCCAGGACTATGAGCTGATCCTCCACGAGGGAGGCGAGCTCCGGCCTCACAAGCTTGAGGTTAGAGAGCCTCTCCCTAGCCTTTGGTGTAAGTATTGCCCTGAGTATCTCCCTCTTCCTGGCCTCAGCTACCATCTGTTCCCTTCTCCGCTGCTCCTCCTCCAGTCTACGCTGGAGTTCGAGAAGCTTCCTCTGTTTTATCAGTTCGAGCTCCGCGTCATAGTTGTCACTGGACACACCGTTCACCTCCACATACTGGTTATATTGTTTCCTAAATATCTCTACTTATAGCCTACTTGCCGGGAAGGTATTTGGCGAGCTCCGGCCTCTCCTTAGCCAGGCTTACCATTATCTTGTAGGCGGTGTTATCCAGCAGGCTATACCCTGCAGGTGTGAGCCTCCTACCCTTGCCGGGCACCTTCTCCACGAGCCCCGCCTTCTCGAGCTGCTGCAGGATTTTCCTCGTAATCGCGCCCGGCCCCTTAACGAAGTGTTCGGGCGCCACGCCGCGGTTAAGCCTGCCCCCGTAAGCTGTTCTCAGCCTCTCTATGCCGACGGGCCTGCCAGCCTTGTAGAGCTTCCGGAGAATGGATGCCGCCCTGTAGTACCACCAGTCAGGGTCCATGGGAGGCTTCTCCTTGTGAAC
>JALURJ010000090.1 GCA_027016915.1 Desulfurococcales archaeon
TTCTTGAGAAGGCATGCTACGCTGCAGTGGCCCTGATACCGCCTAGCATGATAGATGAGGAGAACCTCAACAGGCTGGAGTACAGAGCCATGGCATACCTCCTTAAGGATGCTGCCTCCCGTGGGGTTAGGCCTGCGAGGATAACCATAGACCTTGTAGGCACGATTCCAAGGATTAAGGCCAGCCTGGCCTGGGCAGGGGTTAGGGGGAACATAGTGGCTGAGGAGAGGGCCGACGCCAAGTATCCCGAGGTCTCCGCGGCAAGCATAGTGGCGAAGGTTCTCAGAGACGAGAGGATAAGGGAGCTAGCGCAGCAGTACGGGGACATGGGCAGCGGCTACCCCTCCGACCCCAGAGCCCTGGAGTGGCTTCGACATCAATGCCTCTCAGGAGAGCCGCCGCCCATAGTTAGGAGGAGCTGGAGAACCCTCGACAGGGTCTGTCCTGGGAAGAGGGTTAGGAAGAGGAGGGGGCAGAAAACCCTGGCAGACTTCATGGGCCAGGAGGGGGCGGTAGGCGCTGAGCCTACTAATGATTATTAAGCAGGGCCTTGAGATACTTTGCCCTAGGGGAAGGGTGAGCAGTGAATGGTAACGAATCTGCCTGCCGAGGCTAGGGCTAAGTGGGTCAAGGTTATGGAGGCCAAGACACCTGAGGAGAAGCTCCGCGCGTTGCAGGAGTTCCTCTCAGCTGTGCCGAAGCACAAGGGTACGGAGAACCTGGTCCAGTGGGCTAGGAGGAGGATGGCCGAGCTCAGGGAGGAGATCGAGGAGCAGAAGAGGCGGCGCAGGGGCGGGGTGAGTTTCTTCGTAGAGAAGGAGGGTGCAGCCCAGCTCGTACTCGTAGGCCTCCCAAACTCGGGTAAGAGCAGCCTGCTGGCAAGGCTGACCAACGCCAAGACGGAGATCGCCGACTACCCCTACACCACCCGGAGACCCGTGCCCGGCATGCTCACCTACCAGGACATCCAGTTCCAACTGGTCGACGCACCCCCGCTGACCCCTGGGGGTGGAGGAGGATTCGCCTCTCGGGTCCTCGGCCTGGCGAGGAACGCTGACGGCCTCATCATAGTGGTGAGCCTAGAGTCCGACCCCGTATGGGAGTTCGAGACTATTAGGAGGGAGCTCGAGGAGTCCAACATAGTGATCAGGAAGCCTCGGGGCAGAGTTGTTATCGAGAGGATGAGGGGAGGACGCGGCGGCATAAGGGTTGTAGCCAGCGGCAAGATGCTCGACTACACTATGGAGGACGTGCGGAAACTGCTGGAGGGCTACAGGATATACTCCGCGGTCGTCAAGATATACGGCGAGACCACGCTTGACGACGTGGAGAAGGCGATATTCGAGAACGTGTCCTACAAGCCTGCAGTGGTTATAGCCAACAAAGCCGACCTCCCCGGAACGCGGGGCAAGGCCGTTCAGCTAAGAAAGGTGGTGCCGCCCGAGGTCCCGGTGATACCCGCTTCGGCGAAGACTGGTGCAGGCCTCGGAAACCTCGGCGAAATCCTGTTCAATATGCTCGATATCGTGCGGATCTACACCAAGCAGCCCAACGGCGAGATAGCTGACAAGCCCCTCATCCTGAGGAAGGGCGCCACAGTCATGGACGTGGCCAAGGCTGTGCACAGCCGGCTTGCCAGGAACTTCAGCTACGCCAAGATATGGGGCCCCTCAGCTAAATACCCGGGAGAGAGGGTGGGCGCCGAACATACCGTCATGGATGGCGACATAGTAGAGATTCATACCAGGAAATAGTTGAGGACCGATCTCCCCGCCATACGTACCTGCAATTCAGGTTAACCGGATCTTAGGTAATACTTCGATCCCAGGCAGTTGTTTGAAGTGCTTGTCGAGGCTATAAGCCCTGTTTACGCCTCTTCCAACCATTACGACGTATGCCAACGCATCGTTAATACTTACATTATAGCGCTGCGCTACTGGCAGCGCTGCCTCGTAGTCGTCGGCTGAGACGCTCAGAACCTCGATATTGTCAAGCGTCAAGAGCCACGCCGCTAGACCAACACATTTCTGGAGGCCAAGCCTGGTTTCGACGATATTGAAAACCTCGCCTAGATGCACAACCGTGGTCACTACCGGTTCTCCATCCTCTATTTTGGCCAGTATATTCTTTGCCGCTCTCTTAACCGTCTCTTCTACGGCTGTAAGCTTCCTCTTAGGCTTAAGGAAAGCGTGTAGCATTACACTCGAGTCAAGAAACGTTGCTTCAGTCATGGAGAGCCCTCCGGAGTTCGTGTGTATCTGTGAAATCCTCCACGTCTCCGATTTCGATAGAATCGAAAAGTTCTGAGAGCTTTACAGGCTTAATGGGTTTTAACCTGATCTCGTCCCCGACGATTTCCAGCGTCAAAATCCTTGAGCCCAGCTTCCTCCTAACCTTGGCTGGTATCACTATTCTTCCCTGCCTATCCATCTTAACTACCATTATCAAGGAGTTCACCATGCCAAAATTAATATGGTACGATATATAAGTAGTGCCAGAATCGGTCCCTATGGATCGCTGAAATGTTGTGTTTAGGGCGTTTTTGGCACAATTATCTCCACTATTTTGCCTCTCACCCTGTAGCTTAGCCTGGAGACGTCGGCATCGGGCGGGAGGCGTATGGTTTTCCTGTACTGGTGGAAGGATATCTCCCTGTGTACTGTGCCCCAGCGCTCGAACCTTATGCTTCTCTCTAGCTTGCAGGTCAGTGTGAGGGTATTGCCATGGGCTTCGACATGGAGGGTGCTGGTGTCTCCCCCGGCCAGGTCGACGCGTATGATGTAGGCGTCCTCGGCCTCGTAGATGGAGTAGAGGGGCTCCAGCATGCCAGAGGAGTCCCACATGGGCTGCTCCTCGGGGCCGAAGGTCTCCCAGATCTCTCTGAAGGTCTCCTCGAACTCGCGTTCGATCCTCTCCAGCTCCCTCCTAATCTTCCTCCGGATCTCGTCGATGAAGCTCATACCGCACCACCCCGCGCGGGGCTACGTGTAGAGGAGGGGCACCTGCTGCTCGTAGCCCTTCTGCATCTGGGCCAGGGCCCTCCTGGTGTTCTTCATCAGCTCCCTGGTCTTGATCCTTATCAGCTCCGCCTCGTCGAGCAGGGCCTTAACATTGATCTCGAACCCCACTATCTTGGAGAGCCCCTGAAGCACCTGGGCGGCGGCCTCTGGGTCGGGGAAGTCGAGGAACGCCTCCGCCAGGATCACCAAGTTGTTGACCCTCCTCCTGCTCGCCTCCTTGAGGATCGCCGCGTAAGGGCCTACCAGGAAGCCCTCCTCGAACCTCTGCACCTCCAGCTTCTCGCCCAGCCTGGAGGCTGGGTCCGTGTTAGCGAGCCAGTAGACTCTGGGTTTCTCCAGTTCAAGCCTGTTGGGCACCCCCATGCCCAGCAGGGACACTATGTAGTCTATCCCCCTCTTCATGGCGTACTCGACTATGGCGTAGGAGAGCGGGTAGATCGCTGCAGGCGTCATGGCGGTCTCTGAGACCAGCACGAGGGTGTTGCCATGCGCAAACATTCTGAGGGGTAGTCTGGGCACCCCCTGGTGCACCACTACTACCGGCGGGAAGTACCTGTCTGAGTCTATGCCTCCCACCTCCTTCATCTCGAGGGTCCGCACCATGTGGCTCGCAGCTATGGGGCCCACAAGCCCGGCGTCGGGGAGCCCCAGTATCAGGTAGGACGGCTTCTCGAGAGCGTAATCCTCGTACTCCACTATGGTGAACCCGTCGTAGTGCTCCTGATAAATGGGCCTTTTCACGCGGTATCACCTGAAATGTATATTTGGGGTAGGTGGTTCTAATACGCTTTCCTCGAAAAGCCCGGGTGGGGTTAAAAGAAGGTTCGGGTCAGCCCTCCTTTATCTTCTCAGCATACTCCTCGGGCGAGAGCAGGCCCTCATATTCCTCGGGGTTGGATGCCTCTATGGCGAAGAACCAGCCCTCGCCGTAGGGGTCCTCGTTGACCAGCTCCGGCTGGTCGTAGAGTTTTTCGTTCACTTCGACAACCTTTCCCGAGACGGGGGCGTATATGTCGGCAGCTGACTTGATCGACTCCACGGCAGCTACGGGACTCCCAGCCTTAACCTCCGCCCCAACCTCGGGGAGCTCGACACCCACAACGTCTTTCAGCTTTTTCTGGGCGTAGTCGGTTATACCCACCCTGACGATGCCGTTCTCCTTTTTGGCCCACTCGTCGCTCTTGGTGTACCTTCTATCGGTGAGGACTATGTAGTCTCCCACCCTTATCTCGGACATGGGGGTCACCTCTTTATGAGTGGGAAGTCGTCCAATTTAGCTCTATACCTCTTGCCCCTGATCTCGACCTCGACCTCCAGGCCTATCAGGGCGTGGCTGGAGTCAACATAGACCATTCCTATGCCCCTCCTAAGCACTGGCGAGTAGTTGCCGCTCGTAACCCTGCCTATCTCGACATCGTCTATGTAGACCTTGTAGCCCTCCCTCGGGATGCCCCTCTCCTTCTTCTTCATCTTGAGGGCTAGCCTGACTCTCTTGACACCCCTCCTCATGATCTCCCTGAGGGCCTCGTAGCCTATGTAGCCCGTCTTGCCGGGCGTGAAGACCCAGTACCTGGCCTCCAGTGGGTTGGTCTTCTCGTCTATGTCGTGCCCGTAGAGGACGAAGCCGACCTCGAGCCTTATGGTGTCCCTCGCCGCCAGCCCGGCCGGCTCGACGCCCATCTCGACGAGGCTCTTGAACACCCTTGCAGCTACGTCTGGTTCGGCTATTATCTCGAAGCCGTCCTCGCCGGTCCAGCCGCTCCTGCTCACCAGGAAGGTTTTCCTCCCTACCAGTTCAGCCTGGGGGAGGAACTGGAGCATTCCGAGGCCCAGAACGTCGCTGGGGGCCCCCAGCTTCTCCATGTATTCGGCCGACCGGGGTCCCTGGAGGGCCAGCATGGCTAGCTCGAAGGTTTTGTCTGTGACCTCTACTTTCATGCCCAGCCTCTCCCTCCACTCGGAGAGCCATGCTTTGACCTTCTCCCTATTCACGGCGTTGCAGACCATCAGCCACTCCTCGCTGCTGAACCTGTAGAGCATGACATCGTCCCTAAAGCCTGCCCGTTCGTTGAGGAGTGCTGTGGGCCCACTCATGCTGAGCTCCTTGACCTTGCCCAGCTCCTTGGGCACCATTTTCTGCAGGAACTCGAAGGCGTCGGGCCCCTTGATCAGGATCCTGCCCATGTGGCTGACGTCGAAGACAGCGGCGTTCTCCCTGACCGCGAGGTGCTCCTTGATGGTGCTGCGGTACACCATGGGGGCCTCCCAACCAGCGAACTCCCCGAAGCTTGCTCCAAGCTCCTCGTGTATCTCCCTCAGGGGGAATTTTAGCAGCTGCACGTCAAAACACCGTCAATTATCCAGAATTGCACCCGCATGCTAAATACTTGTTTCAGCCGCAGGGAGCCCGGCGCCTACTAGTCCTCGGGGGAGGGGTTGCTCTCTACGAGTTCGGCTTCGTG
>JALURJ010000091.1 GCA_027016915.1 Desulfurococcales archaeon
GCTGGACGCTACCTGAGCGGAGGGCTTCCAGGGCCTGCTCCTCGCTCATAGGGTGGATTTGGACCTTGTCGTATCCCGTCATCCTTGCCAGCGTCCTGACGAGTTCCACTCCTGCTTTCTGCAACTCTCCCCTGCTGGTGGCGGAGCTGTTTCCCCCGCTGACCAGAGCTATGTGGAGTACCCTCTCCTCGGGCCTGGCGGGGCCGTGGGTGAGGTAGTATGCTCCTCCAGCGGCTGTTGCTACTACTATGATTAGTGTTAGTACTGTTAGAGCCCTTCTAGCCACTGTTCATCTTCACCTTGTAAGGTATAACGGGGAGGCAACACTATATAAGCATAGTTCATGGATTAATAGAATAGCTTAACAGTATGCCTAAAAACAGGCCAAATACAAACCATGTTTATTCGGCGCAGCCAGGCACCCGGCCTCCTACACCTTGAATCGCATGAGGAGGAGCGCTGCTAGAGCCGCCACGGCTATGATCGTGGCAAATGCCAGGGGGTAGCCTCCGGCCGTTGGCTGGCCTTCAGCCCTCTCAGTTACCACTCTGACCTTGGTGATGGTGGTCTCCACAGTTACGGGTATCGTTTGGGTCTCGGTTATGGTCGTCGAGATCGTCACGGTCTCGGTCACCGTTTCGGTCACAGTTTCTGGGCCTCCCGGCGGGGGCGTTGTTGTTGGGGTGGTTGTAGTGGTGGTCGTTGTTGGGGTGGGCATAGCTGTCTTGGCCTCTTGGAACACGTTTCTGAAGAACTCTGACAGTAGTTGTATGTCCTGGTCGGTGGCTGTCGGGGTGAACTGGTGCATCTGTGCCATTAGTTCGTCGAAGCTTGCAGCGCCGCCGCTGAAGGTATACTCTGCCTGGACGGCCTCGTCGAGGCTGCCGTACCTTGAGGCCCAGTCCCGTATCTTTCCAATCGTGCCCTCCCAGTCGGGTGCCTGGCCGCCATTGTGGCAGTTGATGCATCCAACGGTTTCGAACACCTGTCTGGCCTCAGCCTCCGTGGCCTGGGCCTGGAGCACTATGATGGTGGCTGGGCCTAGGGTGGCCAGCACCAGTGCTATAAGTGCGAGTTTTCTGCCATGTATAGACACCCTGCGCACCCCCGCGTTTTAGATCTAGGCCAAACCTGTGCCGCTTTTTAATTATAGTTTATCGTTTAGATGGGACACCTGAATCCGGCCGGGTCTCTAGGAGCTTGCCGAGAATCTCGAGCAGGGTGCTGAGCGCCTCTTCGCCCATGCTCCTGGGCAGCTGTACTGCGAACACCTCGTTTTTGCCGCCAGCAGGTAGCCCGGCCTCCCGCGCCCCCTCGAGCGCCGGGGCCAGGCCCACCTGCCAGCTCCTCACATATATCTCCACGTAGCCGTCGCCCCTCTCGTAGTAGACCACTACCACCATGTCGGGGTGCAGGCGTGACAGGGTTCTCCCTAGCTCCGAGGAGAGGTAGTATTTGGAGGAGAACCTGTAGACCAGCACTCCCCCCACCTTCTCCGGCTCCGCCCCCCGGAGGAGCCTTGCAGCCTCCTCCGCCACGCTCTTGAAGGTCCTTCGCCACTCCTCGTCCTCTAGGGC
>JALURJ010000092.1 GCA_027016915.1 Desulfurococcales archaeon
AAGGGGGCTGCGTGCATAATAGCGCTGCCCAGGATAAGCAGCAGGTATAGGAACGTGGACAAGGTAGCTACTACGAGAAGCATGGAGAACGGGCTTCCCGTCGTGATGGTTGGAGGTGCGGCTGAAACACAGGGGAGGATAATAGCATCCGTGCCTTCGCTCGTGGCCATGCCCAATGGGGATGTCGAGGTGCTTGCCGAGGAGGAGGAAGACACTCTTGCAATATATAACTTGGAGCTGGACGACGCCAACGCGCTAAACCTGGACGATGTTGAGAGGACTTCCAAGCTGCTCTACAGGGCGGTTAAGGATAGGATAAGCTTCCTCCTGTAGGGTGGTATAAAAGGGGATGGATTTTATCGGCCCTCTACGGGGCCGATGACCGTTTTGCCTGCCAGGCTGTTTATCTTCTCGACGTACTCGTCCACCATCCTCTGGATCTTCTCTATCTCCTCGGGGTGCTGGAGCAGGTGTCTGAACCTGCCCTGGAGCTTGAGATACTCGACCACCGGCTTCCTCTTGGGGACGGGTGTCGTTACCCTGAACTCCCCGTTCTCCACCTCATAGTTGACCCATACACCCGTCTGCACGGCGAGCCTCGCCACCTCCATGCTCTTGCTGGGGTCGATCCTCCACCCCGGCGTGCACGGTGAGAATGTGTGGATCACCTTGGGCCCCTCGATCTCCAGCGCCTTCTTGAACTTGTTGACCATGTCTAGCACGTAGTAGGGGTTGGCCGTGGCTGCGTACGGTATGTTGTGGGCCAGGGCTATGCTTATCAGGTCCTTCTTGGGCCTCCACTCGCCTCTCCACTTGGTGCCTGCGGGTGTGGTGGTTGTCCAGGCACCGTAGGGTGTGGCTGCGCTCCTCTGGATACCGGTGTTCATGTAGGCCTCGTTGTCGTAGCATACGTATAGGACGTCGTGTCCTCTCTCCAGCATTCCGCTGAGGGCTTGGAGGCCTATGTCGAATGTCCCGCCGTCACCCCCTATGGTGATTATCTTGACCTTCTTGTCGGGCGGTATTAGGCCCTTCTTCCTGAGAACCTTTAGGGCTGCCTCCACCCCGCTGGCCACAGCGGCGGCGTTCTCGAAGGCGACGTGTATCCAGGGGTTGGTCCACGTGGTCTGCGGGTAGACGGTGGTGGACACCTCTACGCAGCCTGTTGCCTCAACTATTATCGCGTCCTTGCCTGCAACCTTCAGCAGGTGCCTCATGATGACCCCTGCGCCGCAGCCAGCGCAGAGCCTGTGGCCGGATACGAATCTCTCCTCCCGAGGTATGTCGGTTAGCTTCTTGAAGTACATGGTCATGCTCTCACCCCCACATATATCGACTCGCCGGGCCCGCGCCCGACTTTCGCGTAGTCGAGCAGCTTCTTGAACATGGATACGAAGTCTTCGACGAGCACGGTTCTCTGCCCTATGCCTGCTATGAAGCTGACCAGTACCGGTTTGTTGTCGGAGGAGTAGAAGGCGCCTGCAACCTCGTTGAACACCGGGCCCTCGACGGGGGCTCCGAAGCTTATCGCCTTGTCCACCACGCCTACTGCGGAGACGTTGCTCAGCATCTTGATGATGGCGTCTCTAGGGAAGGGCCTGTAGAGCCTCAGCCTCAACACCCCAGCCTTTACGCCCCGCTTCCTAGCCTCCACAGCGGCCACCTTGGCTGTGTTGGCGAAGGCCCCCATGGTTATGAGTGCGACATCGGCGTCTTCCAGCATGAAGCCCTCCACCACCCCGTAGCTCCTACCGAACATTCTGCCATACTCCTTGTCAGCCTCCTCGGCCGCCCTAAGCGCCTCCCTCATGGCGACCACCTGCTGGTACTTGAACTCATAGTACCAGTCGGGACTCGTGATGGTTCCCATGGTTATGGGCTGGTCGGGGTCTAGCTTGGGCCATGTCACCTTTTTCGGGGCGTATCTGAGCGCCTCATCCTTCTCCACAACCTCTACCGGCTCCACTGTGTGGCTCATGATGTAGCCGTCGTAGGCCACCATGACGGGTAGGTGGACCTTGGGGTTCTCAGCCACCCTGTAGGCCTGGATCACTGTGTCGTGGGTCTCCTGGGCCGAGGATGTGAAGTATATGATCCACCCCGTGTCTCTGGCGTTCATCACGTCGCTGTAGTCGTTCCAGATGCTTATGGGGGCTGAGAGGGCTCTGGTGGCTATGGACATGACTATGGGTAGCCTCATGCCGGAGGCTATGTGGAGGACCTCGTGCATCAGTGCTAGGCCTTGGCTGGCCGTGGCTGTGAACACTCTGGCCCCTGCTGCCGAGGCGCCTATAACTGCGCTGAGGGCCGAGTGCTCCGACTCTACGTGTATCATTTCTGCGTCTATCTCGCCGTTAGCTGCGAATTCGCTGAGCTTCTCAACCACGTGGGTCTGGGGCGTTATCGGGTACGCCGCTATAACGTCGACGTCTAGGGCCTTAACGGCGTAAGCGACTGCGTAGTTGGAGCTTAGGGCCAGCTTCTTTTTCAGGAGCTGCTGCGCCACGGCTAGGCCACCTCCGGAACCATTTCTATGGCCTTGACGGGGCACTCGTTGGCGCATATGCCGCAGCCCTTGCAGTAGTCGTAGTTGACCTTGTAGGTGACAGTGTAGCTTCTGCCAGCCTTGGTAGTGTACTCCTCGTCCACCTCCAGGATAGCCGCGTCGGGGCAGTAGAGGAAGCAGAGCCTGCACCTAACACATTTCTCCTGGTCTATCACCGGCCTGATGACCCTCCAGGAGCCGGTCTTGTTGCGAAGGCTTGAGCCCGGCTCAAGGATTATCCCGCCGGGCGGCAGCTCGTTCCATTTAGGTAGGCTTCCCATGTTCACCCCACCTCAACTTTCTCGTAGGCTTTCTTAACGGCTTCCACGTTGACCTCGCCCACACGTCCTGGAAACCTCTCCTTCACGGCCTCTATGATGTTTTCGAGGCTCACCACGTTGGATGCCCTCACCAGTGCCCCGAGGATGGCCGTGTTCACTATGGGGGCTCTGATGGTTTCCAACGCTATTCCCGTGGCATCGACCGTGGCGACCCTTATGTCGCTGCTGCATCCAAGCCTGGCGCGTAGCTCTGATGGTTTGGCCTTGGTGTTCACCAGGAGGAGGCCTCCCTTCTTTATCCCTTGGAGGACGTCGGGTAGCCCGAGAAGCCCGGAGTCCAGGACCACAACGATGTCGGGCTCCAGCACGGGGGTTCTGGGTATGAGAGTGGTTTCGGCAGTTATCCTTGTGTACGCCCTTACAGGGGCCCCCCTGCGCTCGGCGCCGAACTCGGGGAAGGCTAAGGCGTACTTCCCCTCCTTTATGGCGGCCACAGCGACAAGCTCGGAGGCCGTCACTGCACCTTGGCCTCCCCTCCCGTGCCACCTTATCTCAATAATCAAGGCATCATCACTCTCCGTGGACTGTCACCGTCGATTATGCGGAATCTGGGGAAAAACGTTTTTCGGCCAAGCCTAAACCTTGATATCGTGATAGGCTTGAAGGAGCTAGAGAAGGTTATAGCTGTCAGGGTTAGCTCCATAAACGACATAGCCAGGATGGCTGCCTCCCTTGTGTCTATGGGTCAGCCGACGTACATAATCAGGTACCGGTCGGAGGGCAGAAGTGTTTACGGCATATTCGCTGTGTTCAGGGACTATTACAAGAACTACGGGTTGCCGATGGTCTACTACCACGTCGTCGAGGGTGACGAGAATGGTGACAAGAACTATATAGCCATTAGGAGCGACGAGGTGGGGGAGAAGGTCTCGTTTGTTAGGGGGCCTAAGCCAGGCTGGATAACTATACCCATAGTCAATGTTGCCGCGCCCCCGCCCTTCATGCCTGAGAACCTTTGATTCCTACAGTTTCTTCACCATGAGGTATGCGTCCTCCCCGTCCAGGTAGTACATGTGGAGGACGCGGGCCTTCTCGAACCCCAGCTTCTCGTAGAGGGCTATGGCTGGCCTGTTGGAGACCCTTACCTCCAGGTAGACCTCCTCAGCCCCATACTCCTCCTTGAGGCTCTTCATGGCGCGTAGCATCAGCGCCTGGCCTATCCCCCTACGCCTATGCTCCGGGAGAACCGCTATGGATATCACGTGGCCCTTCCGCACCAGGCCCCTAGCCCTGAAGCCGAAGCCCCACTCAACTCTGCACATTATGTAGCCCACAACCTCTCCGTAGCGCTCGGCCACGTAGAAGGCCCGGCCCCACTTCTTGAGGTGGTCTTCGAAGAAGCTGGGGTGGTAGTTCTCCGGGAGTGTTGCCCTGTTTATCCTGATCACGCTTGGAAGGTCGCCGGGCGTGGCGTGCCTTATCACGTAGCCGGGCGGCGGCTCAGCCATCTACTTCGCCTCTCCCAGAGGGATCAGGGAGGTTTATAGGAATAAAACCTTAAACTTCTTTCAGGGTATGATTGGCGGGCTATAGGGTGAGGCTCTGCCTATGACCGGGTGCCGCGGCGAACCCTCTGCTGCGGCCGGCTGACCCCGCTGTTGAGGAGGGATACCCTAATGGCTGGCAGGCTCACTTTGGATGGCTACAGGATAGTTCTGGGGCTCACGGGGAGCGTAGCAGCCTATAGGTCCATCGACTTGGCAAGGGAGCTGATCAGGAGGGGTGCCCAGGTAACCGTGGCCATGACCAGGGATGCTGCTAGGATGGTTGGCCCCATGCTTCTAGAATGGGCTACTGGCAGCAAGGTCTACACCGAGTTTGGAGGAGTGGATAACCACATAGAGCTGACCGACCGGAGCGACGCCCTCATAGTTGCTCCGGCAACGGCCAACACTCTAAGCAAGATGGCGTGGGGCGTGGCCGATACCACTGTGTCGCTGCTGGCCCAGAGCTTCCTGGGCACCGGCAAGCCTGTACTGGTGGTTCCAGCCATGCATGTTCACCTTTACCAGTCCCCGGCCGTGAGGGAGGCTTTGGATAGGCTTAGGGGGATGGGCGTTGAGGTGGTTGAACCCCTCGTTGAGGAGGGTAAGGCTAAGTACCCGCCCATGGACGAGCTGGTGTGGCGCATAGAGGCCTTCCTTCTTAGGGGTAAGGATCTGTCGGGTCTGCGTGTACTGGTAACCGCTGGCCCGACGAGGGAGCATATCGATCCTGTCAGGTTCATCTCCAACCCCAGTACCGGTAGGATGGGTGTAGCGGTGGCGCTTGAGGCTGCGTATAGGGGGGCTGAGACCCACCTGGTCCACGGCCCTCTCTCCGTCCCCCTGCACCGCGGCTTGGCTTCAAGGCACCGGGTGATCTCCACGAGGGAGATGGTTGAGAAGACGGTGGAGGTGGCTAGGAAGGTTAAGCCTCACATAGTAGTGCTTGCCGGGGCGCCTGCCGACTACGAGCCTCTGGAGAGGAGCGGGGAAAAGATACCGACGAGCCTGGGGGAGCTAAGGCTAACCCTGCGCCCTACACCCAAGGTGGCTGAGGCCCTTGCCGAGG
>JALURJ010000093.1 GCA_027016915.1 Desulfurococcales archaeon
CCACCCCGCCACCCAGTGCCCGTGAGGAGGGATATCATGAGGGCCACCATCACCGCGTTTATGGTGGCTGTCGCGATGTTGGCTGTATAGGTGCTCCACTCCACAAGCCTCCTCCACACGGCTGGCCCCGGCACCCCGGCCCTCCTGGAGGCGGCTATAGCTGCTGCCTGCTGGAGGACGGATGATAGGAGCATGGAGAGAACTATGGCCCAGACCAGGGTGAACCCGTACCGCGACCCAACGAAGGCGAAGACGCCGAGGTTGGAGGCCTCCAGCCCCGCTGTGGCAGCCACAACCCCGGGGCCCAGCAGGTATAGGAGCCTAGGCCTCAGCGGAGGCCTCATCCCTACGCACACCCGCGGGGAGCAGGGCGTCGAGCCTAGCCTCATCTATGAGTTCGCCCAGCCTCTTCTCCCCCAGGCTCTCGGCCGGGACAACCACTATGACCGTGGAGGGCCTCTGCCCGGCCTCAGAGGCCTTCTCCCCGCCCTCGGGCTTAGGCTTGGAGATCTTCTTGGAGAACCTGTAGTTAAGCACGACTGGCACCACTCCTACAGCCGCGTAGATCAGCAGGCTTAGTAGAAGCTCGGCGTCCACCACTGCTTAGCACCCCTGCCTGCCCTGCTATAATGTTACTCAGCCTCCCTGTGGCTTAAAAAGCGGTGACCCACAGTTTCGCCCAACATATCGGAAAACATACCGCCGTAATACCGTTAGCGCTTCATGGCTTCAACTATCCTCCTAGCAGCCTCCCTCGGGTCAGGGGCCCTGGTTATGGCTGAGCCCACTATGATGATCCCGGCACCAGCCTCCACTATGGGCGCTACGGTCTCGGCCCTCAGCCCGCCTGCCACAGCCACTACTCCTCCAAAAACCCTCGACACCCTCCTTACAAGGTCTGCCTGCTCAGCCGCGGTGAGCCTCCTCCCAGTCTGGACGTCTATCCCCACATGGATCCCAACTATATCGACGCCCATGCTGGCCAGCTCCTCAGCCCTGGCCACGGGGTCGGGGTGGCCTATGAGGTCCACGAAAACAAGCATACCCCTCCTCCTAGCCTCCTCCACAGCGGCTCTCACGGTCTCGTCGTCTGCCACTCCAAGCACGGTCACCACGTCTGCACCCGCCTCGCCTACGAGGGCGGTTTCCAGCGCTCCGGTGTCCATGGTCTTGGTGTCGGCTACGAGGAGCTTGTCAGGGAACATTCCGCGGAGAACCCTTACAGCCTTGACCCCCTCCGACTTGATGAGCGGGGTCCCGGCCTCAACTATGGACGCTCCTCCCTCCACGGCGGCCACGGCGACCCTGGCCGCTTCTCCCAGGTCTGTGAAGTCTAGGGCGACCTGCAGCGCTGGCAGCGGGGGGAGCTTCGACACAACATGCACCCCACCCGGGGTTTCCGATCCGTGATAATTAAACCACTCGACCACGCTGCTATGCGAAGCCCTTTAATTCCTCCAACACTATCTTATTTTTGCCGTGGGGAGTGAATGGGCGGCAAGTTCGTCTTCGTGACGGGCGGAGTTCTCTCGGGCATAGGTAAGGGGATCACCACAGCTTCGATCGGCTTCCT
>JALURJ010000094.1 GCA_027016915.1 Desulfurococcales archaeon
GATAAGGGTTCTCCACTAGCTGCGTCAGCCTCTTATAAGCGGCAGTGCAAACCAGATGTTAGGCGATACCAACATGTGCGGCCCATCCCCAACAGAGGTTTTGAAGGAGGCCGAAATACCCGTATCCTACAAGCGGGACGCCCCGCGCCTCCTCCTCGCGGAGGCTTTAGAGGTGGCGGCCAAGGCCTGCCCAGGCGGCTGGCACGCAGTGGTGATCGACGACCCAGAGGTCCTGGCGAGGCTTGCTGAAAGCTCCGGTGCGAAGGCCCTGGGCGAGGCGCCCTACGCCGTGGCTGTGGCCGCTCCGAAGGGCTCAGAAGGCGTAGCGTTCAGGGCGTCGGTCTACGTGGAGATCGCTGCGAGGTTCCTGGGCCTCACCCCCCTATGGGTCGCCGTCACGGGTGTCGAAAAGCTTCTACATCTACCCGAAGACCTGACCTGCGTGGCCGTGGTAGGGATGGGGAAGGCCGCTGGGGCCAGAACCCCCGGCTTCAGCAGTTTGAAAGGGAGGCTGCACTTCAACAAGTACGGCGGGAAGCCTTCGTCAGCCATCCTCGAGGCCCTGTTGAAGGCGAAGAAACTGGTTTGAAGCTGGTCGGAGCCCCCGCCCCGGCGATTAGGAGTGCACCGGACTCATGGCAGCCGGATGCTTGCGGCAAGCGTTTCGGCGGCTTCCCTCAACCTGTCCTCGACCGGCGCTGGCGAGCCTTTGAACTCCACAACCGACACCTCGAAGCCAGCCTTCCCGAGGATCTCTTCGAGCTTCCTGCCAGCAGCTCCTCCCCAGCCGTAGGAGGAGACTATGAGTACAGGCTTTTTGGCCGCTGCCTTCCGTGCAACCTCCTCGACAACGTACCTTATCAGCGGGAAAACTTCAGACTCGTAGGTGGCCGCCCCCACCACTATGGCTGACGCGTCTAGAGCGTCTCCAATCACGTTGCTTATTGGCGGCCTCTCCCTATCCGTGAACCTGTAGACAACCGTGGAGGCCCCCAGCTCCTCCAGCCTCTCCAGGACTATCCCCACAGCCCTCTCCACAGCCCCGTACATGGAGCCGTAAACCGCCAGCACCTTCCCCTCGGCGGGCTCCGCCCTGGCCCATGAGAGAAAACGCTCAATTATGAGTCCGGGGTTCACCCTCCACACGACGCCGTGGAGAGGGGCGATGGTTTTCGGCTCCACGCCCCTGGATGAGAGTTTCTCAACAGCCTTGACTATGTGCTGCCTATACCTACCAACGACGGTGGCCAAGTACTTCCTGGAGAACCCCAGCAACTCCTCGACATCCACATCTCCATCGGACACGCCCTCCGGGATGGAGTAGGAGCCGAAGGCGTCGCCGCTGAACAGCACGCCCAATCTCTTATGGTAGGTCATGATGGTTTCAGGCCAGTGGAGCCAGGGCGTGTAGAGGACCTCCAGCTCCTCACCGCCCAGGCTAACTCTCTCGCCGTCTTTCAGCACCCTGACGTTGAGCCTAACGTTGTAGAGGGCTTCGAGGAGACCCACAGCCATGGGGTGGCAGAGGACCTGGGGGTTCCCAGCCTCCCCGAGGATGCTTGGAAGGGTACCTGTGTGGTCCGGCTCAACATGGTGGACGATGACCCACTTCACGTCGCGGGGCTCGGCTACGCTTCTCAGTGTGTCGAGGAACTGGCCTTCGTAGCCGCGCTTCCACCCGTCCAGCAGAGCCAGCCCCTCGCCGGTGTCTAGGAGGTAGGCGTTGTAAGTTACTCCTTCGGGGATCTCCCAGAGGGCCTCGAAGAACATTGTCTCCGTGTCGTCGAGCCTTAGAAGGTAGAGGTTCTCCGCTATGCGTGCAACCCTAGTTTTAGCCAATCCGGAGCACCCCCAGGAACGCCTAGTGAAACATGGGCTGTGCAGGATATAAAACATAGACTCAGGCGTGGCCCCTAGTGGTTGAGCGGGCAAGCCTGGCCAGGCGCTTTAGGGCGCGCATCCTCTCCTTATCGCCCAGCCGGGCTTTACGCACTATGTCTTCCAGCGTCACAATCACCTCCTCGGCTGTCCGCTTGTCGTAGGGGTAGGGAACACCGTCCTTGCCGCCGACGGCGTAGGCATAGGTGTAGGGGTCGAGCGGGGCGTTCACGGGGTCCCGGGTGGAGGGTTTGGCATTGTAGACTAGGTCGGCTATGAGGGCTAGGGCCCTCACTGTGGAGGGTCCTACACCCCGGACCAGGAGGAGCTCCTCCACGCTCCTCGGATCCACCTCCCTTATCCTCTCAATAACCCTGGCCACGGCGCGGTGGTTGGGGAGGGGCCTGTATATCTCCGGCACGCTCACCCTCTCCCGGCTCTCGGGGTGAATCCACCTCTCCAGGCTGGCCACACCTCTCAACCCTCTCCCCAACTCGGCTAGGAGGGAAGAGATGGTGCTGGGCTTCTCCCTGGCCAGGTCTAGCATCGTCCTTCTAGCCTCCTCGCTCTCCCTGGCCGACATGTTCATGACCTGGAAGTGCCTGGTCCCGGCCACCGAGCTGTGGGGCTCCACCACAAGGCTGCGGGCGGTGTATAGCCAGTGGTATCGGCGCGCCATCCTCGCCTCAGGGTTCATGCCCTGCTGCACCACGCTCCACGACCCGTCCTCCGACACTATGAGGGCGTGGTGGTAGAGCTGGTAGCGGTCCTGCAGCATGGCCGAATCCACCTTGGCGGCGAGGCGCGAAACTTTATCGAGCAGGCTTGCCTGCTCCTCGCCGAGCCCCAGCCTCCTAGCAGCCACGGGTATCTCCTGGGGCACCCTCCTAGCCCTAGAGCCCTTGCCTCCAAGTATCAAGACGCCCCACCCCCTTCTCCAGGCCTCGGCCTTCAGGATGCCCAGCGTAACCGTTGTGGAGCCGCTGCTGTCCCAGTCCATTCCTATGACGTTGTTCAGCGCCTGGAACCAGTAGGGATTGGCAAGCCTCTCCACCAGGCCTCGGGGCCCGTACTCGTCGACGATGATCTCGACTATGGCTGCAGCCATGCGCTGCATGAGCCGCAGCATCCAGGGGGGCACGGTGCCGTCGTGGAGGGGGAGGTCCGCTATACCCTCCAGCATTTCCTCTTCTCTCAAGAAGAATAGTTAGGGGTACCTCCTAATTAGGACTAACGCGGGCATTCTGGGGGCTGGGGCTAGGTGTTGGGTGTGGAATTCCCCCTGCGTAGAGGGGCCCGTAATATTGTGAAAACAGATATTTCTTTACGTTTTTTAGTGGATGAGTTAGGGGACGGGCTAAAACCTTTATAAGTAGCGGTGGTGCGGGTGATCAAGTACGTGGGAGATGGTGGTCTCTTGGGAAGCGCACAAACCCTGGCCAAGAGAATACATAGGACTGATGTCCCCCTCCAGGTTCACAAGCACCCCGCACCCCAGCTTCTCGAAAAGCTCTGGGCAGAGGACCAGTCCATATACAAAATCCTCAGGACCAGCGATAGCGTGGAGGAGGCCAGAAAGAGGCTCTACCAGTACTTGAGCGACCTGGAGTGGAGGTATAGGTCGGGCGAAGCCGAGCTACACCCCCTAATCGAGGCCCAGGCTCTGGAGTCCATAAGGGTGTTCAGGAACATCATCTCGCCTAGGAACGAGAAGCTTTCAGGCTACAGCGCCCTCAGCTACCTGTGGCGCCTAGCCAGAGGCGACGAGAAGGCCTTGGAAGAGGTGGATGAGGGCTTTATCCTCGAAATGATACACCTCTTCAAGGCCATCAACGGGAGGCCAGACATATACCCGGCCAGGTACGCTGAGGGGCTGGAGCTCGTCGACTTCAGCAAGATTAAGGGCAGAGAGGCGGGCATTGCGAGGTCCAAGTATCTCGACAAGCTGTTCGAGAGTGTTTGGGAGTACATCAAGAGGTACCCCTCAGGCCTCGACCCCCAAGTTATAGCTAAGAGGAGGGAGAATAGGCGCAGGATCCTTGAGTACTTCGGGGGAACCGAGGACGACTGGCGCGACTACCTGTGGCACTTCAAACACGTGATCAAGGGAAGGAAGGGCGTCGAACACCTCAAGAACCTGGCCAAGCTCACCGAGGAGGAGGCCGAGGCCGTGGAGATGGCTGTGAGGTTCAGGATACCCTTCGGCATAACGCCCTACTACCTCCACCTCTTCGACCTCGACGACAAGTCTAGAAGGGAGGACTACCAGGTGAGGTTCCAGGTCCTCCCACCGCTCCACACAGTGGTGGAGATGGCTGCCCACAGGAGCGACAGGGAGTACTTCTTCGACTTCATGGGGGAGCACGACACGTCGCCGCACCCCCTGATAACCCGCAGATACCCCATGGTGGCCATACTGAAGGCCTCCAATACCTGTCCCCAGATCTGCGTCTACTGTCAGAGAAACTGGGAGATAATGGAGGCCCTGGACCCCAACGCTCTGCCCACCAAGAAGGCCATAGACGCCGCTATAGACTGGTTCGCCCAGCACCCCAGCATGAAGGACGTTCTGATAACCGGCGGAGACCCCTTCGTCCTGGGGGACGACCTCATAGAGTACATGCTGAGGAGGCTCAGCGAGCTGGACCACGTGGTCCACATAAGGATAGGTACAAGGTTCCCGGTCACCATACCCTTCAGGTTCACCGACAAGACGGCCGAGATGCTGGGCAGCTTCATAGAGCCGGGCAGGAGGTACGTCTCCATAGTGACCCATGTGGAGTCGGCCTACGAGGTAACCCCAGAGATGGCTGAGGCTGTCCACAAGCTTAGGAAGAACGCCGTGCACGTCTACAACCAGCAGGTCTTCACCCTCTGGAACAGCAGGCGCTTCGAAACCGCCGCCCTGAGGATAGCGTTGAAGAAGGTGGGCATAGACCCTTACTACACGTTCTACCCTAAGGGCAAGTGGGAGCACAAGGACTACGTGGTCCCGGTGGCCAGGATACTGCAGGAGAGGAAGGAGGAAGCCAGGCTTCTCCCCGGGATGTTCCGCACAGAGGAGCCGGTGTTCAACGTGCCGAGGCTGGGCAAGAACCACCTGAGGGCCTGGCAGGACCACGAGCTGATAATGATAAGGCCGGACGGGAGGAGGGTCTACCTCTGGCATCCCTGGGAGAAGAACATCCAGCTGGTGGACCCCTACATATACACCGACATAGTGTCGATCAAGCACTACCTCGACAGGCTCGAGGAGCTGGGCGAGGACCCTGAGGACTATAAGAGCATCTGGTACTACTATTAACGGCGCCGAGCAGCAGCCATGGGGTCCTTCCGTTCCGCTGATTGTGGTGGAACTGAAACCGTTTTGGCTAAACTTTAATCCTTACAACCTATGGTAATTCAAGATCATAGAAACTATATACAACTGATAGATACCGATAAATATCATTTTTCTCAAAAATTATGTTAGAGAATGGTGCGTAGGCAATGGTGAAAACACTAAGTTACTCCCTCACGGTTAGGAGTAGCCTTGACAACGTTATTTTCATC
>JALURJ010000095.1 GCA_027016915.1 Desulfurococcales archaeon
GTCGTCTAGGACCTTCTCAGCCGGGCCTAGCTCAGCCTGTTGCCCGGCGTATAGCACGAGTATCCTATCGGCTACTATCCTGGCTACTCCCAGGTCGTGGGTCACGTATAGGATCGACATCCCCATGCCCCTCTGTAGGTCCCTGAGCAGTTGTAGTATGTCCCTCTGCGTGATCACGTCTAGCGCAGTCGTGGGCTCATCAGCTAGGAGCAGCGAGGGCCTGGTGGCTATAGCCATTGCTATCAGGACCCTCTGTATCATGCCTCCGCTCAGCTGGAACGGGTAAGATGCTAGGACACGCTCTGGCTCTCCTATCCTAGCCTCCTCTAGGGCCTTGATCATGACTTCCCTGAGGCTTGGTGGGATCCTCCTCCTCAATCTCATGTACTCCAGCAGGCCCACGTCCGGCCTCCCGCTCAGGATTAGCCTGTCCACGAAGTGCTCCTCTATAGTGAATAGCTGGTTCAGGGCTGAGAGGGGCTCCTGGGGTATATACGTTATCTTAGTCCCCTTGAGCTTGAGTAGCGTCTCCCGGCTGGCCTGTAAGAGGTCCAGCCCCTCAAATACTATGCTACCCTTCACCACGGCGTTCCCGGGCAGGGCCCTAAGTATAGCCTTGACTATGCTAGTCTTGCCACTCCCGGACTCCCCCACTAGCGCCAGGCTCTCCCCCTTCTCCAGGTCGAAACTTACACCCTCGACTACGCTCAGGTACCCCTTGAACGTCTTGTAGCCTATGTGTAGGTTCCTCACGCTCAGCAGCGGCAACCCTTCTACCTCACCTCCTCCTCTATGCCCAGTATGTCCCTCAGCCCGTCACCGAGCAGGTTGAAGCCCATCACAGCGAAGAATATCGCTAGACCCGGGAACGTGGCGTACCACCATATGTCGGGGAGGTATATCCTTGCCTCACTCAGCATCGTACCCCACTCCGGCGTGGGAGGCTTAATGCCGAAGCCCAGGAAGCCTAGTAGGGCCTCGGCTAGTATAGCGTATCCTATATCTAGCGACGCCTTAACCGCTAGCACCGGGAGCGTGTTAGGTAGTATCTCCCTGAATACTATGTGAAACGTCCCGGCCCCGTAGCTCTTAGCCGCCAGCACATAGTCCTCGTTCTTATACGTCATCACCAAGCCATAACCCAATCTGGAGTACCAGGGCCACCAGCCCACGACCAGGGCTAGCATAGCGTTCTCCAGCGTCGGCTCGACCATAGCTGCTATGGCCAGTGCTAGCACGACGCTGGGTATCGAGAGGAATATGTCGGTGAGCCTCATGACTAGCGAGGAGAAGACCCCGCCCACATAGCCAGCTAGGAGACCCAGGGGGAACCCTATCAGTATCGCTAGGGCCACCACTCCCAGCGCTATGCTCAGGCTTATTTTAGTAGCTAGGATCACCCTACTCAGTATATCCCTCCCCACAGCGTCTGTCCCGAAGGGGTGCTCCCACGAGGGGGGTTTGAACTTCCTCTCGATGTGTATGGTCTCAGCGTCCTCGGGGTAGGGGGCTATGTAGGGGCCGAACAGCGCCATTATAATGTATATTATTACTATGATTAACCCGA
>JALURJ010000096.1 GCA_027016915.1 Desulfurococcales archaeon
GGCTATACAATGAAAAACTAATCATTTATTAATATAATATGAATTATTGAAACATCATATATTAATAAAATACCATTTTAGACTAAAAACTATTAATAAACAAAATATTTTAGTTTAGGGGCGCTTCGGCCCTCAAATAATCTCCGAGACCTCCTCTTCCCCTTTCTTAAGCTCCTCTACCTGCTCAGGGTCCAGCATTTTGAGTAGGGCTAGAAATTCGCCGACGTGTGTCTTCTCCTCCCTTGCAACGTCCTCGAACACTTTACGTATCTTCCCGTCGTCTATGGAGCGGGCTATTTGGAGATAGAGGCTTATGGCGTCGAGCTCCGCTATGATGGCTTGTCTGAGGGCATCCTTTATCTCTTCGGGACCCAGCTTTTTGCCTGGTTCTATGTCTAGTGGGTGTTTGGATAACATATGACCACCCAGTACCTAATATCCAGCAGATAGGTAAAAAAACTCCGGGGTCAGGAGTAGATCTCCTTCAGGGCCCTCAGAAACCCGGCTATCGTTGGGTCGTTGCTGTTTTCTTTCAGAAACTCTACAAACCTTATGATCCGTCTGACGGTCTCCTCGTGCACCCCGTGTTCTATGTAGCATGCATCCTCCTCAGCTATGCTGTGAGGAAGCAGCAGGATTGTCTCTAAGAACTCTGCTATGGCGCGGTGTTTCCCGTAGACCTTCCTGGCCAGGCTTTCCCCCTTCTTCGTGAGCCTGAGCGTGTCCCTCTTATGATACTCGACATAGCCCTGCTCGGCAAGCTTGTCCAGGTACTCGACGACGCTTGCCGGGCGTACGTTAAGTATTCTAGCGATGTCCTTTATCCTGGGAGCGCCCTTGGCCCTCTGCAAGATATATATTGCCTCGAGGTACTCCTCAGCCCGCTTCCTCCTCAAGGGCAAGGCTTGCATCCTCCAGAACCCTTACCCGGACAACACACCTACTATTATATTGTGGCTTGCATGTTATTAGTGTGCCGTGCCCATAATGGTTTAAACCAATAAGTCCAACTTCCATCCAGGTGCGGCTGGGTGAAGTGGATAGCCTATGCTCTGCTGTGCCTGCTTTTCTGGGGAGTTTGGGGAGTGGTGCTCAAATATGTCAGCACGAAGCTCTCCTGGCACCAGGTATACGTTTTTGCCAACATGGCGGTCATAGTGGTTACGCTCTTCCTGGCCTACCGGTATAGGGGGGAGTTCAACGCCGATCCAGGGATCATGGCGATAGCCATGGTTGCCGGGCTCCTGGGCACCGGGGGCTACCTTTTCCTCGTGCTGTCGCTGGAGCGGGGCGGCAACGCCTCCGTGGTCATACCTCTCACAGCGCTGTACCCCGCCCTTGCAGCAGTACTCTCGATGGCCTTCCTGAAGGAGCAGGTCTCGGCCCTTAAGGCCCTCGGCATAGTGCTGGCAGTGATAGCAATAGTGCTCCTATCCTATGAGTCATCCTAAACGGTAAAAGGCGGGGAAACAACTATCCCACGAGGGGTGTGGCGGTGCCTGCACACGTGTTTTGCTCCAACAGGCTTCTGACAAGCCACGTGGGAAGCTTCCCCCTCCCCCACAGCTGGGAGAACGTGGAGAGGATAGCCAGGGACATGGCGGGGGTGAGCATAGACCTGCCGCCATACCCGCAGATGAGGAGCTTCATAGACATGTACCTGGAGCCCTTGGTCGAAGCCGGCCTGGTGGAGAGGCAGGGGGCATTAACCTATCGGGCCGACCCCAAGGTTCTCCTGGACTCCCAGCCCCCCAGGGTGGTCGCACGCGAAGCCGAGATAGCAGCCCGCCTCCGCCAGGATCTGGGCTTCAAACGGATGCGCGGCCCAGTGACAGGGCCCTTCACCCTCTCATCCAGGGTCTATGTGGCGGAGGGCCAGGGTCTCTCTGCCACTGCGCTCGCTAACAGGGAACTTGTGCTGGGATTCTTCACCATGTATGTGCGCGGGGTAGTGGAAGGCCTGGTATCGCTGGGCTACGATTTCATTGTTGTCGATGAGCCCATGCTGGCCAACATTGTGGGGAGAAGGGTTCTGCTATACGGCTACAAGCCTGAGGACGTCGTCGAGATGTACCACAGGGTGCTGGGCCCGGCCAAGGGGCGGCTCCGCGGCACCCATGTGTGCGGCAGACTGCCCCACAGGCTGCCAGAGATACTTGCCGAGAGCCCCGACGTTGAGGTGCTGAACCACGAGTTTGCCGACTCCAGGGCTAACCTCGATATAGGTTGGAAACGTATACTCGAAGGCTCGGGCAAGATTCTGAGCCCCGGGATCCTCAGCTCCAAGAAGCCGGTGGTCGAAACGGTGGAGCAGGCGGAGAGGCTCCTCGAAGCCGTGGCTGAGAGGGCGGGGTGGGAGAACATAAACATAGTATCGGCGGACTGCGGGTTCGCAGCACTTACGAGCAGCGCCGGGCCCGAAGAAGCGTACAGTATAGGGATTAGGAAGCTTCAAACACTTGTCAAACTCTCGCGGAAACCCGTAGGCTAGGCGTCTCCGAGATAAGCGTCTTCCACAGCGCCGTGCTTAGCGCCGCTCTCGACAAGGAAGACAGCTAAAGCCCTGGCGGAAACCTCTCGGGAGGAGATGATGGCCCTCCTAACCTCGTCCCAGGAAGGGCTGACCCTTATGCCGAAGTCCTCCCAAAGCCACTCCAGCACCTCCTCGAGCTGTGCCGAGCCCTCGAGGAGCCTGACAAGCCTCTCCTTCGCCTCCCGATCCGCTGCTAGTCTACGTGTATCCACCACGGGCACCTACACTCCAGCCCTTAGTACTTGTCAAATTATTAAGCATTAGGGCCACCGGTTACAAAAGGTGACGCCGTTGCACAAGGTGGTGCTGGCCACGAGGATACACCCTGACGCTGTGGAGCTTCTAGAGAGGCATTTCAAAGTAGTTGTAAACCCCTATGGACGTAAATACGTGTTTGAGTGGCTCTGCGAGGAGCTACGTGACGCGTGGGGCCTCATAGTCACGCCCCGCATACCTGTCCGGGAGGAGCTCCTGAGATGCGGCGGGAGGCTTCGGATAGTCGTTACGGTGAGCAGCGGATACGACCACATAGACCTTAGGGCTGCGGAGCGCCTCGGGATCTGTGTGGCCAACACGCCTGACCCCATAGCCGACGCTGTGGCAGAGCACGCCTTAGGCCTCGCCCTCGCCCTGCTGAGAAACATTGTGTACGGGGACAGGTACATTAGGAGCGGCAACTGGGGCTCCGGCCCCGCACCCCGGGCCATGCTGGCGACGATGCTGAAGGGGAAGGTTGCAGGCATACTTGGCATGGGCAGGATAGGGCTGAGACTGGCACGTCTGCTGAACGCCGTGGGAGCTGGGCGAATAAACTATTGGAGCAGGAGGAGGAAGCCCGAGGTGGAAACCATCGGTGCCCGGTACGTGGACTTGGAGACCCTGTTCAGGGAGAGCGACGCGCTTTTCATAACCATAGCCCTCACGCCAGAGACGAGGCACCTGGTCGGCGAGGAGAAATTACGCCTCATGAAGAAGAACGCCATACTAGTCAACGTGTCGAGGGGAGCAGTGGTGGACGAACAGGCACTTGTCAAGGCCCTCAGAGAGGGCTGGATAGCTGGGGCAGCCCTTGACGTGTTCGAGCAGGAACCCCTACCTCCAGACCATCCGCTGATAAACATGGAGAATGTTGTCCTCACGCCTCACATAGCGGGGTATACGTGGGAGTCCATACGCGAGGCTGCCCTCCTCGCGGCCCATCACCTGGTAGAGTTCCTAGAGAAAGGCGGAACCGGAAATGCTTTAACAAGACACTGCTTTGTCGAGGAGGTTAAATCTTAAACTCGAGTATGTGTTTCACGCGTTTATGCATACCTACTTTTTTCAGAAGCCTCTCATCCGCCGTATAGAGCACGGTGCCCAGTACATCTGCTAAAGCCACATATGACGCATCATAAATTGTTATACCTTTCCTCAGGGCAAGTTCTACGGTCCTTTTAGCCAATTCTCCGGAAAGCTGGTGTAATGCGAATTGATAGTCATCAAGTACCTCAGCCACTTCTTTCAGCTCGTCCTCACTGAAGGCTCCGGAGTATTTCAGCGCGTTCAACACTTCGTAAGGGAGAATACTGGGAGCGGCAAGGTCTAGTAGGTTATCTGCATAGGCGTCCCTAAGGCTCCTGGCCTCACTGCTGTATTCCTCCTCAACAAACCATTTAACCACGATTGATGCGTCAACAACTATTTGGCCTCTCTCCAACGCCTAATCTCCTCCACACTATTCCATCCCTCGACACTGCGGGAGAGCATGTCTGATCTGCGTGCAGCTCTTTTGATCCTTTCAGGATCCTTTTTCCTCATCTTGGCCTCCTCGCGTATAATTGTCTCATAAATGGCCCTCCTGACGACTTCGCTCCAGTTTATGTGCTTCAGCTGGTTCATTCTACGTTTCAGTTCCTTATCTATTCTGAAGCTAACTACGGTGCTCACCGACACCCCGATAAATGTATTACATTGATGTAATATATTTCTTTCCACCTACACTGTAGTGGCACAGCGGAGTGGCAGGCAGGACATCGCCAATAGTTTCACTGTATACCTTAACTCCTTGAATCCTAGCCTGGAGTAGAAGCCCTCGACACCGCCAACGGAGTGGAGGTATGTCGTGGCGGCGCCACGGGATCGGAGCCACCTGTACCCTTGGGTCAGCAATGCCTTAGCTAACCCGCGGCCCCTATGGGCGTGCGCTACAGCCAGCATCGAAACATACCCAGCTATCCCTCCAGCCAAGTTTGTGTGAAGGTATATCTCTATGAAGCCTGCAGGCTCACCCGTGGGATCTTCAGCTAGCAACACCGCCACCTTGTAGCGCTGGTATAGGTCCCTGTAGTACGGCTCCAGATCTTCGGCCTCCACCCTCTCCCAACCGTGATCTCGAAACGCGTCATTTCTCACCCGCACCAGCGCCTCTAAGTCTCGCCTTTTCAGGTGGGGTGAGATCTCCCTTAAGACGTAGCCTGGAGGCGCCTCTCCCCGCGGTTCGCTGGCAAGTACCATTAAGGCTCCACTCCTCGTCTCTATGTAGCTGCTGAGCATCCTCTTTAGAAGCAGGTGTCTGTGGCCATACTGGTACCCGGCATGTATCCCTAGAGCTCCTCGACACCCCTTGGAGAGCAGCCATTCCAGGGCGTGGCAGGTGAGGGCTTCAGCCACCCTTAAACCTAGTCCGGCCGGGATCCTTGGGTCTAGCACCGGAACTATCAGGCAGGACTCCGAGAGGTACGCCCAGGCAAACCCTAGGGTCTCACCGTTGTCGCTCACAGCTGCTAGGAAGAGCCTGTCATCAAACTCGCCGTGGAACCACAGGTCAACCATCTCCGCATCCCAGGGTTCGCAGTACTCGGCCAGCCCTGCCGCCAGGTGTTCTGCCTTTATAATCTCG
>JALURJ010000097.1 GCA_027016915.1 Desulfurococcales archaeon
GCTATGATTACTATATATTATAATGTTTACTTGCGGTAATAATTATATACCTTGCAGACAATACAGATATACTTGGAGGAGCTGGGAGGCTTGCATACACCCGAATACAGGGTTTGCCCCAAATGTTCCTCACCCATGATACTCGTCAACAACAGGTGGTTCTGCACCAAGTGTGGAACCATAATTCCCGTAGGGGTGAACCGCTCTAGAGAACGGTCTAGAAAAATAGTTGCCGCACTCAACCGGCACTAGTCTTTCATCTCAACTTTTTTGACCATTTTAGCCTTGGCCAGCACCCTCAGCTTCGGGAGGCTACTAGGTATGACGAGGGTGTCGCACAGCACTATTCCTGAAACCTTCTCCTCAAACAGCTTAGGATCGACGTCGCCCGATATTACTAGGCGCTTAATGTTCTTGAAGAGCACCTTTCCCTCCAGGTCCTCCAGGTCCCTCCTAGTTACTTCTAACTCGTCGAGATCACCTATAACGACAGCTCTCCTCGCCTCCACCAGGCTCTCCACGGCAGTCTTGCCCTTCGAAATAGCCTCCCTGGCCAGATAGCCTGGAAGGGTAACGCCATACTCTAGCGTCGAGATGAGGAGCCTGAGGGCCTCGTTGAACACCTCGCCAACAGGCTTGCCCAGTGACTTAGCTATGCTAACGGCTTTGCCGTAGAGCTCCTCGTCCAGGTTCCTGATGGTTGTTATCCTTCCCTTCTCCTTGGCCTCCTTCTCCTCTTCTCCCCTCTGCGTTTTCTCCTCGGCCACTCCAACCACCATGTATTACATGTATAACTAGAAATATAAGTTTTTCGAGGAATACTTTATAATTCGGGGGTTACAACTCCCTCCGGGAGAAGGCTTGGAGCCACTCGTAGGAGTGCTCGTAGCAACAATTGTCGGCGGAATCATAGGATATGTAACTAACATCGTAGCCGTTAGAATGCTCTTCCACCCCGAACACCCGGTCGGCGTGGGGCCTTTCAAGGTTCAAGGCCTCATACCCTCCAGGAAGGCCGAGATAGCCCTCAGGCTGGCCGAGGTGGTGGCCAACTACATGCGTCCCGAGGATGTGGAGAGCGTCCTGGCCGGGGCCTTCGAGGAGGGAGGGATAGAGGAGTATGTGAAGGAGAAGGTTGTCCAGGCGCTCCGGACATCTAGGCCTCTTAGACTGTTCTCCTCCATGTCGCCGGAGGTCTTCGACAAGCTGGTTGAGTCCGTTGCTACGAGCGTGTCGCGGAGCTTTTCCGGCTACGCCAGGCGTGTAGGCAGAGAACTGGCACCCATACTTGCGGAGAGGATAGACGTGGCGTCCATAATCACCAGAAGGGCTGAGGAAGTAAGCCTTGAAGAGGTGGAGAGGATGTTCAGACAGGTTGCTGGTCCAGAGCTTAGGAGGATTGAAATAGCAGGTCTAGCCTTGGGAGCCACCATAGGTTTCATCCAGGGCATCATAAACTACCTCCTTCTACCCTACCTTCTCTGAGCCCGATACACTAATGTGTCGCTGCCTGCAAATCAGACACAAGGGGTGTGCTGCTGGTGAGAGGTCCTCCCTGGACATGGAGAAGGAGGAGAAGAGGTGCTGGTAGGCCCTGTAAAACCAGGTATATCTGGTTCGCGCCTAGAGGCAGGGTGACCTTCATACCCATAGACGAGAAGGGTGAATCAATGGAGGGGCAACCTCTCCGGCTAGAGCCCGACGAGCTTGAGGCCCTGCGCCTAGTATACCTAGAGGGGCTAACGCAGAGCGAGGCTGCTGAGAGAATGGGTGTGTCTAGGGGCACTCTCTGGCGTATGCTGGAGAGTGGGAGAAGAAAACTAATTTCCGCCCTGGTAGAGCTTAGGCCACTGGAGATCCTGCCTCCCTCAGAGGCTAACCGCGGGTCCTCCTAAGCTCCTCCAGTCTGTCCTCAATATCTTTAAGCTCTCTGCGAAGCCTTTCAACCTCCTCCTCCAGCACAGACTTGTAGTCTTCTAGGAGCGCCAGCTCCTCATCCCTAGTCAGCAGAGGGACCTTATACCTGCACCACCTCCTACCGATGAGCCAGCCGGGCCTCGGCCAGGCCGGAGGGGTGTAGGTATCCCTGAGGAATCGGGCCCTCCTCCACACAGTTTCTCCCCGGGAGATTATGTGCAATAACACAAAATAAACATTGCCCGCATCACTATAATATCTGCGAACCCTTTACGATCGATGGGTGCCGTGCTTGCGCAGAGTGAGGCTGGCACTTCTACAGATGAGGGTTGAGGACGGCGAGCCGGAGGCCAATATATCTAAGATGCTCTCCTACGCCGAGACGGCTGGGCGGGCGGAGGCCGACCTCCTCGTACTCCCCGAGCTCTGGAGCATCGGCTATATGGGCATAGAGGAACACGCCCAGAACCTGGAGGAGTGTGTCCCTTGCAGAGTTATGGCTGAGACAGCCCGTGAGCACGGCATGTATGTGGCTGGGACAGTGCCCCTGAGGGAGAGGGACGACATCAGGAACTCGCTCCTACTATATTCGCCGAGCGGGGAGCTTGCAGCCAGGTATGATAAGATCCACCTATTCCCCCTGTTCCGCGAGCACAAGATATTCAAGCCGGGCTCCAAGCCCGTCGTAGCGGACACCCGCATAGGGAGGATTGGCCTCATGATATGCTTTGACCAGAGGTTCCCAGAACTAGCTAGGAAGCTGGGCCTCATGGGTGCCGAACTGGTTCTAATACCCTCAGCCTGGGGCAAACCCAGGCTCGAACAGTGGAGGTTCACGCTAAGGTCCCGGGCAGCAGAGAACCAGTACTTCGTGGCAGCTGTTAACCGGTGGGGACCGTGTAAAACAATCAGGGTGGAGTTCGCCGGCCACAGTGCTGTCGCCGACCCCTGGGGAGACACCATAGTTGAGGCAGGGTATGCCGAGACCCTGCTGCTAGCCGACATCGACCTCGACGAGATCAGGAAGGCCCGCGAAAGGCTACCCTTATACCAGCTTAGAAGGGAAGATGTTTACAGGGTTCGGGCTTCATAGTCACTTCTATCTAATTGCTTTTGATTACTTCTGGTGTCTCGCCCTCATCACCCCTCCCTTATCTGCTCCGTGCCTCCCTTTGGGAGCGGATCTCCCTCGGGCGACACGGGGCTTCACCCAAGCGTCCCCCTCGCCTAGCTCATCGAGTTCATCCGATACTAGATATGGACGGGAAAACTTATAAGGTTTTCCGTCTTATTTACTCTTGGTGTACGGATGTTGAGTGAGGTCTACGTGTTTACCGCTAAGTTATCTAGACTCGGTAGGGGGAAGTCTCTGGGCATCTATATTCCGAAGCATGTCGCTGAGAGAATGGAGCATTTACACGGCAAGGAGGTGATAGTAGTTGTATACACTAAGGTCGAGTGAGCGACTAGTAGATGACATACTATCACACCTAACCATCATAGGCATGCTTATTCCAGAGACGGCAGAGGACTACATGAAGCTGGTAAGGCTAGCGTGGAGTTTCAGAAAAGTCGCAGAGTTAATGGTGCGGGAAGTGGTAAACGGCTCCTCAATGAAGTCTGCTACGAAGAAACTTTATCATGCGCTCCCAAACTACATCTACCTCGAATCTGCCTACAAACATGCCAAGTTAATAGTTGAGGGGACTCGCTTCAATAATGGCAACCCGAGGCACATCCATGTAAGGAAGCTATTCATCGTATCGAGAGGCAATAAATATGATAAGGGTAATAGAAATGTAAAGCTTATACCGATGGACAGTTCTTTCGAAGTGTTAGTAAAGTATCCATGGGATGGGTCTTGGATAAGGTGCAGAGTGCTCCTGGGTAGAAAATACCTGCCTCTCTTAGAGGAACTCGTAGGGCTATGCAGATCTGGTAGGGAGGGCTATGGCGCCCGTATAGTGTTTAGGAGGGGCAGGATAGAGTTTCACGTCTCAGTACCGCTCCACCTCTACCTGAAGTATTTCTCCGTATCAAAGCGTAGAGGGTATGGCCTGCTCGCCGGGTTAGACTTTAACAGCGATAGGGTGAACATGGCCGTCATAGACTCTAGCGCTAGAGTAGTAGCCATGAAGACTGCGTGGTTCTCAGAGGTAACACAGCATGGATTCCCTAGGGAGAAGGCCAAGGACGTTAGGCTTAAGAAACTGAAAGAGTTACTAAGCTATGCCAGAAGGATCGGTGTAGACTACATAGTGTTTGAGAACCTCTTAATGGTAAAGAGGCGTAGCAGAGTATTGACCCCGAGCGGGAATAGGAGGATAACGAGGTTCGCTAAAAGACAGCTTCTACAACACGGATTAATAATGGCTCTGAAGTTAGGTTTAACGCCAGTACTCATAGACCCTAGAGGTACGACGCACAGCGAAGAGCATGAAAGAATTATGCGGGAGAAGGGCTTAGACAGGCACATGGCAAGCGCCTATATAATAGCATACAGGGGATTAAAAGTAATTAAAAATCACGAAAAGTAAACAAAACCCGAAACGGCTCGAGTAGTGGGGGATACATTGACGCCCGACCCAGCAGCCCTGGCTAAGACCCTCGTAGCGTCACTCCTGCCGGGAGTCGAGGGCAGGTACGCCGTTGTTGTGGGTGTAAAGCTAGGCCTCCCCCTCCAGGCGGCGATAGCCTCCTCCCTTGGAGGAGTCATACTGCTGTCCCTAACCCTTCCAGGCCTATTGGCTTGGGGCGAGGAGCTGGCCAGACGGCTGGCCGAGAGGAGAGGGGTCCTTGCAAGGCTGGCCCACCTATACTTCCGATACGCTGGCAGCGCTAGGAGGAGGGCGGAACCCTTCGTTAGGCGCTACGGGTTCTTGGGCCTCGTCCTCTTTGTATCCATACCCTTCCCGGCGACAGGGATATGGACGGGGAGCCTAGCAGCCCACCTGCTCGGTGTGGAGAGGAACACGGCACGCCTAGCCCTGCTGTTCGGGGGAGCCCTCTCTGTAGGTATAATGGTGGTAACGGGCCAAGTTTACAGCAGCGTGGCGGGGTGATCGGTAGGATTGCTGCCCAGCTGGCTGCGCCTGGTATGGTTCGACTCGCTGGGCGCAAAGTCCTCATCCATCCTCGTGGAGGCGGGGAACCAAACTATACTTGTCGACCCCGGCGTCGCCATCATGCACCCCTCATTCCCCGCCCCCTGGGAAGCAAAGGTGGCCTGGGCCGAGGAGGCATACCGCTCCATAACTAAGGCGGCAGACAAGTCGGACATAGTGGTGATAACCCACTACCACTACGACCACTTCACGGACTTCGACCCCCACCTATACAGGGGAAAAACGCTCATAGCTAAGAACCCCAACAGCTACATCAACGACTCTCAGAGGCGTAGGGCCCTAGCCTTCTACTTCAGCTACTTCTCCGAACTCCTGGGGGCAAGCCTGGAGGAGAAACTACTGCCCCCCGAACCCCAGGA
>JALURJ010000098.1 GCA_027016915.1 Desulfurococcales archaeon
ACCGCCTACCACGTCGCCCACTCTCCCGACACTTACCGGCAACTTCAGGTCGGATGTCGTGGCACTTGGCAGGTACTTCGAGTCTAAGGGTGTAAGAACGATAAAATACACGGTTTGGGCAGCGGGCGATCCAAACAGCGTCATGAGGATGTATGGGATAGTTGAGGGGGCTGAGAAGATAAACAGCATCTGGAGTGAGGAGGGAATAAATGTGAAGATAACGGTGGACAAGTACTGGCAGGACAGCTTCCACGCCCTTTACGACGAGTTCCTCTCGGCGGTTCCACAGGGCACCAACGGCGACTTCTTCGTGAATAGCTACGTCTTCATAGCGTCGCTGGCCGAGGAGGGATACATACTAGACATATCAAGCTATGTGCAGGCCTACTCCTCGGAGCTGGAGGACTTCTACGCACCCCTAATGAAGGCCGCCCAGTATAATGGCAAGTACTATGGGATCCCACAGGACACTGAGGCAAGGCCCCTCTACATAAGGAGGGATGTTGCTGAGTGTATGGGGTGGGATCTGACGGATCTGGCCGAGAAGGTTAAGAACGGGGAATTCACATGGTATGATGTCTATGAGAAGGCCCTGGAGGCCAAGCAGAAGGGCTGCTCGACATGGGGCCTGATCCACAGGAAGGGCAGCGCCCACCCAGACCTCATACAGTTCATCTTCGCCTTTGGAGGCAAGCTGTACGATGAGGCTGAGGGCAAGCTTGTTGTGGATAAGGAGGCCCTCTACAAGTGGTTCTCCGTAGAGTACCAGTTCGCCAGGGCAGGCCTCCTCCCGGAGGACATGATGGCCTGGGACTGGGCCCAGCAGATACACCCAACAATAGTCTCAGGAGACACCCTGTTCGACATAGGCGGAACCTGGTACTGGACCGAATGGCAAACTAAGAAGTATTATACCGACCCCGACACCGGCGAGGCTAGGGCTTTGACGCCCGAGGAAGTTGCTGAGAAGTTCTACTACACGCTGTTCCCAGCTGGAGAGCCGGGCAAGGAGCCAGTAACGCTGAGCCAGCCATTCATGTGGATGATAGCCAGCAATGCCGGAAAGGACAACCCTGACTACGACGCCAACTCGGAGGCTTACCATATGCTGGCATTCCTAATAGTGATAGGGGCCAGCGACGCCGAGATAAACGCTATCCACAGCATAATAAGTGCCCACGTGCCCGTTAGGAAGTCGGCCGCCAACCTGCTCAACGACCAGAGCTGGATACAGAAGCTTGTAAACCTAGAGCTTGACCTCTCTAAGGAGACCAAGGATGCTATAAGGGACATAGTTGCGGCTACGGCTAAACCTGAGAACATACAGTTCCTGGCAAGCGTAAGCTACATGCTCGACTATACAAAGCTCGCCCCAAGCCACCCACTGTACCCAAAGCTGGCCGACATACTGAAGGAGGCAATAGATAAGGTTATCAGAGGTGCGATGACGCCGGAGGAGGCCGTTAACTACGTCCTCGACAAGATCCAGGCGGACCCCGACCTATCGAAGAACGTGTCGATCGTCGGTGAGGTGCCCTCGGGCTGGGAGTTCCCATAGG
>JALURJ010000099.1 GCA_027016915.1 Desulfurococcales archaeon
ATATACTTTTCTCAAAGGTTCGGGCGCCCTCAAAGCCCTCCTAAACCGTTATATAGGGGTCCTCCCCGAACCCTCTAGGGGTGCAGTGGAGTGGGGAAGGTAAGGACCTCGCTGGTGAAGCGGACGGCAAGGAAGCTGCTGGCGCTCTACCCCGACAGGTTCACCAGGGATTTCGAGCACAACAAGCGGATGGTGGCAGAGCTTTTAGACGTCCAGTCCAAGAAGCTGAGAAACCAGATTGCTGGTTACATAACGAGGCTCGTCCGTATACGTGAGAGGGCGGAGCAGGCAGCGGCTTCTTAGGATCCGGAAAACTTTTTCGACCTAGTTCTCGACAAGCACACAGACGGGTAGTTGGGAGGCTAGGTGAGGCCAGCGTTGAAGCTTAGGCTATTGGCGTCGCTGAGAAACGAGGCGGGAAGGGAGATCGTGGAACTCCCCGTTAAGGGTAGTCTGACCGAGGCCCTCAAAGCAGCGCGCGAGGAGATACCTCCGCTGCGCAGCGTGGTGGACGAGAACGGCGAGCCCAAGCCGGGGGTGCTGGTTCTCGTAGACGGGATCGACTATAGGGTGTTGGGAAAAAGCATAAGGGTTGATGAGGAAACTACAATCACAATAATACCCGTGAATCATGGTGGCTAACCATGGGGTCGAAGCCACGTTTTCTACCCCTATCCTGGGACGAGATAGAGGAGTTAACACTAGTTCTGGCCGAAAAAATCCGGAACTCGGGCTTCAAGCCGGACATAGTGCTGGGGATAATGAGGGGAGGCTGGATACCGGCTAGAATACTTGCCGATTTCCTCGGGGTGGAGGAGCTCGCGGCTATCGAGATCAAGTTCTACCGCGGCATCGGCGAGACCAGGGAGAGGCCTGTGGTCACCAAGCCACCCATCGCTGACCTCAGGGGCAAAAACGTGCTGGTTATGGACGATGTCTCAGATACGGGTAAGAGCCTTTCAGTAGCCATAACTGTGCTCACCTTCTTCGGCCCATCAAGCCTGAAAACCGCCACCCTCTTCGTGAAGCCCTGGACCATGTTCATACCCGACTACTATGTGGATAGCACGGAGGCGTGGATAGCGTTCCCATGGGAGAAGGGCGAGCTCCTAGAGGAGCTGGCCAACTATGCCAGGAAGACCGGGGAGAAGGTAACAAGGATAGCCAGGGACGAGTTAAAGTACCCGGAGAGCCTGGTGAAGAGAATAGCCAGGGTGAGGGGGCTAGGCCTGAATGTTGGTAAAGATTAACGATAGCCTTGTGGGCGACTACTACATATTCGTCTCACATGTGGGGAGGGAGGATAAAGCAGTAGTTCCCGAAGATCTCCCGGAACCCAAGAACGACCTTATTCCCGTTCTCGCAGGCTCCTCTATCCTTAAGGGGCTACGCCACATAGCGGTAGCTGCCTCAGCAACCCTCTACCATCGGATGAAGAGGAGAAGCAAGTTCCGAGACCCCTCAGTAGAGATGGTTGTACGGCTGGCTGGCGAGAGGCAGGTAAGCACCGCTCTAAAAGCGGCTATGGAGGGAGAGCCCTGCCTGATACTCGTGT
>JALURJ010000100.1 GCA_027016915.1 Desulfurococcales archaeon
GACGTTATGCTGGCCACACTACTGCTATAGGTCTGCTCCACCTGGGGGTAGCTACTGGGCGCCTCGGGAAGCCCCCTCCACTCAGGGTCAGGTCTCGAAGCCCTGGCCAGCTTCACCGCTCTCTCCGCGAGCCTCTCCACGGAGTCCCTGCCGAGGACGCTGGTGTAGGAGAAGCCTACCCGCTTATCGGTGATGACGCGGAGCCCTAGGCCAGCCTCGTCGTAGCTGGAGGCCTGGTCCAGGTTGTTGTTCTTCAGCGAAACGTCGAACCCCCTAACCCTGGAGGCGAAGGCCTCCGCCTCGCTGGCTCCAAGCTTCTCGGCGAGCTTCACGGCTAGCTCCGCATACTCTAGGAGGTTCTCAACGCTCATCTCCCAGCACCCCCTATCGTTATGGCGCGGACCCTTATGTGGGGCCCGCCGTCGGAGACGAAGGCCGACTGCCCCTTGCCGCAGCGCCCATACTCGAGGCTGAAGTCCTTGGCCACGCCGTCCACCTTTGCAAGGGTCTCCAGAGTGTTGCCGCTGATGCTCATGTTTCTGACCGGCTCCCCTATCTCGCCGTTAACTATTTCGTAAGCCTCCTGTATGCCTACCTGGAAGGTCCCGTCCATGTTGGCCTGCCCTCCCCTGAAGGACACGAGATAGTATCCGAACCCTATGCCTTCGAAAAGCTCCTCCACCGACATGTCGCCAGGCCTCATCACGGTGTTCCTCATCCTTATGAGGGGAGGAACCCTGTAGCTCTCAGCCCTAGCGTTGCCTGTGGGCTCCACCCCCAGCCTGGCTGCGAACTCCCTGTCCGTCATGACACCCCGCATAACGCCCCCCTCTATGAGGACGGCAGGCCTCGCCTCCACACCTTCGTCATCGTATTTGTAGGTGCCGAAGCCTCCGGGCAGGGTGGGGTCGTCGACAATGGTGACCAGGCTAGACGCTATCTTTTCGCCGAACTTGTCCCTAACAGCGCTCCCAGCCAGGGTTAGGTCGGCCTCAGCCAGGTGGCCGAAGGCCTCATGGACGAAAACACCCACCACGTTGGGCGCCAACACTGCTGGGAACACGCCTCCTCTCGGCGTCTTGGCGCCCAGCTGCTTTACAACCCTGTCCACAAGCTTCGACGCAAGCTCCTCAGGGCTCCACCGGTCGAACAGCGTGTAGCCCTCTATGGAGCCTATCTCCTCCCTCGCCGAGGCCTGCACGTCGCCCCTCCTCCCGGTGACCCAGAAGTAGGCCCACGCCATGCTACGCCCCTCCTCGAGGAGGCGGCCATCGCTGGAGGCGTAGATCTTCCTCTCCGACCCGTCCGCATACTTTATGGTCACCGTCTTGACCTCGTCGTTCTCAGCTATCAGCCGGTGCACCTCCAGGAGATCCGAGACCTTGACCTCCGAGTCCACGTCCAGGGGGTTTACCTTGGGCTTCCACAAAACCCTGTCCTCCAGGGCCGGGAGCTCAGCCACTCTAACAGGGCTCTTAACCCTCTCCGAGGCTGCCCTCGCAGCTGCAAGGGCGCCCTCGAGGGTGGCCCTAAGCCCCTCGTGGGT
>JALURJ010000101.1 GCA_027016915.1 Desulfurococcales archaeon
CCTCTCCTGGAGCAGCAGCGCGGCGCCGTGGCCTATGAGGCAGTCCCTCTCCATCTCTCCGAACCTCAGGCCACCCTCCCTAGCCCTACCCTCGGTGGGCTGCCTGGTAAGTATCTGCACCGGGCCGCGGGCCCTGGCGTGCATCTTGTCGGCGACCATGTGGTGCAGTCTCTGGTAGTACACTATACCTATGTATATTGGTGTCTTGATGAGTTCCCCGGTACGCCCGTCGTACATTAGCTCGGTGCCGTCGGGCGGGTAGCCCAGCTTCTTCAGCTCGAACTCGAGGAAGTCTATCGGCTCCTTATAGAAGGGTGTGGCGTCAACGAACCTGGCATCCAGGGCTGCAACCTTTCCGGCTATGCTCTCCATGAGCTGGCCGAGAGTCATTCTCGAGGGGAAGGCGTGCGGGTTAATTATGATGTCAGGCGTTATCCCGTCCTCCGTGAAAGGCATGTCGTATTGGGGTATCAGCATGCCTATGACTCCCTTCTGCCCGTGCCTGCTGGCAAACTTGTCTCCTATCTCAGGTATCCTGACGTCCCTCACCCTCACCTTGATGAGCCTGTTGCCCTCGCTTGTCTCGGTGACCAGCACCATGTCAACTATGCCTTTCTCACCATGCCTCATGGTGACAGAGGTGTCCCTCCTCTGGGTGGCGCCCAGGCCCATCTCCTGGTACTCTTCAAGGAACCTGGGCGGGCTCGTCTTGCCTATAAGCACGTCGCCGCCCGAAACCTGGATTTCCGGCTCGATGATCCCGTCTTCACTCACCTTCTCGTAGGCCTTGAGGCCCCTGTAGCCCCTCACGCCGGGCTCAGGTATTTCTATTCTGTCGCTCTGGCCTCCGGGGTATCTGCGCTCCTCGGTTGAGTAGAGCCTGAAGAAGGTGGAGCGTGCCAGCCCCCTCTCCACGGAGGACCTGTTGAAGATGAGGGCGTCCTCTATGTTGTACCCGGTGTAGGACATTATGGCGATGACCATGTTTTGCCCGGCTGGCCGCTCATTGTACCCTATAACGTCCAGGGCCTTGGTCTGGACTAGGGGCTTCTCCGGGTAGTGTAGCAGGTGGCCGCGCGAGTCTGTTCTCAGCTGGAAGTTGGAGGCGTAGAGGCCTAGCGCCTGCTTAGCCATTGCTGCCTGGTAGGTGTTCCTCGGTGACTGGTTGTGCTCGGGATACGGTATCGTTGACGCAGTTATGCCCAGCATGGCTGCAGTCCATATCTCCATGTGGGTGTGTTCGGGGGTCAGGTCCTCCGGGTCTAGGGCTATGTAGGCGTCCTCCTCCTCTTCAGCGTCGAGGTATTCTACGATGCCGTGCTTTACGAGGTCCTCGAACCTCCATTCGCCCCTCCTCACCTTCTCCACGTGCTCGGGTTTCAGTTTGAGCTTGCCATCCTCCACTACAAGGAGGGGTCTTCTCACTCTACCTGCGTCGCAGTTTATGTATACCTCGTCTATGTATGGGTCCTTATAGTGGGCCACGTTGACCTCGTGGCTCAGATGCCCCCTCCTCCTCAAGCGACGTATGTCGTTGGCCAGC
>JALURJ010000102.1 GCA_027016915.1 Desulfurococcales archaeon
CTATATTGGCTGCTATCCTCCTAAGTGCTTCCACTATAATTCACCCCGCACCTAGTGGAGTGCTTAGAATAGGGGGAGGCCTTAAAACCGCTACTGCAATTCAGGACGCCTTATTCCCAACTATGCCCCTCCTCACAAGTTCGCGGAGGGCCTTCTTAAGGACGCGGCGGACCCTCCACCTGGCGTCGAGGCTGCCGTACAGCCTGATGGCGGTGCTCCTTATACTGTTGGTCCTTGTAAGGTCTAGGAGTATTTCCTCTTCGCTCCTGTCGAGCTTGGGTTTAAGGTATCTGAGGGCTAGCCTGGCCACGTCCGCTGGGTCCAGCCCCATGTAGGGGTGCTGGGGCTCCAGGTGGTCGAGGCGCTGGATCACCTCGAACTCTATGATGGTGACCCTGTCGTTTTCGCTCAAGTTGCCGTAGTGTCTCCGCAGCTCGTCCAGTAGCTGGTCCCTGGTCTCGAACCCGTCGAGCCTGGCGTCCTCGTCGGTTAGCTCGGACACGCGTTTGACCACCACCCTCTTGACCCTGATCTTGGCTACGGGCTTGCCTCCGCCGTGGACTATCATCTCCTCATACTTCGGCTTCACCACCCCCAGCCTTATGGTGGCCGTCTTCCTGCCCGAGAGTATCAAGTCCACGTACCTGCCCTTGACCATCAGGTGTCTTCCCAGGTACTTCGCCAACGTCGCCCCCTCCCGGCCCTCCGGGATCTAAGCGTTAATTAACGCCATGCTTATCAAGATATTCCGGCATGATGAGTTCAGGCTCCTCTCGGCGGAGCCGGCGCTGACCCGGTTGGGGGATGAATGGGGGCCAAAGCGCTGACGCTTCTAAGCCCCTGGAACTGCGGAGAACACGGGAGAGTCGGGCGGCTCAGGGGGCTCCTAAGTCATCAACCTTCTGGTCAGGGACCGCCACACTCCTCACAGCCGCCAGTTATACCAGGGTGAGATCTAGGTTTATAGTGGTTGCTGTACCCATTTAACGACTGGGTAGACTCTGCATGGATCGCCCAGTGCCCATCGCGGAGATCCTCGAGGGCCGGCATACCGGAAGGACTGTTACCGTGAGGGGCTGGGTCCACAGGAAAAGGGTCGTCGGAGGCAAAGCGTTCATACTGATTAGGCAGGAGGGCGAGGTCCTCCAGTGCGTCTATGACAAGGCTGAGGTAAACCAACAGGTATGGAAGGAGGCTGAAAAGGTTACCCTCGAGAGCAGTGTTGTCGTGAGGGGCACAGTGCGCGAGGACCCGAGGGCGCCTGGCGGCTACGAGCTTAGAGGCAAGGACCTGTCGATAGTCGGCCTCTCTGCGGACTTCCCCATAAAGGGGGGTGAGAGCGTAGAGTACCTCCTGGACCATCGCCACCTCTGGCTGCGGTCCAGGAGGCTTACGTGGATAATGAAGGTCAAGCACACCGTCATGCAGGCGGCCAGGAGATATTTCATCGATAACGGCTGGTGGGAGGTCACGCCGCCCATACTCACAGGCTCAGCTGTGGAGGGCGGCGCCACCCTCTTCGAGCTCAAATATTTCGGGTC
>JALURJ010000103.1 GCA_027016915.1 Desulfurococcales archaeon
GTACATATAGACTATCGTTGCCTCGCTTATGGGAGTAGCGAAAAAGTCCCCCAATATGAACCTAACCCTCCTCTCCACTCCCTCCCTCCTCGCCAGCCTCCACGCCTCCGCCACAAGCTCAGGGTTCCTCTCTATCCCCACTGCCCTGCCAGCACCCCTCTTAACCGCCTCAACCACAACCCTCCCATCGCCTGAGCCAAGGTCGTAAAACACGTCCCTATTAGTAGGCTTGGCAAGCGTGAAGATCAGGTCGAAAAGCTCCCTACGCGTAGGTACCCATGGAACCCAGTATGGGTCTGTGAAGGCCCTGAGAGGGAGCCAGACCACCTCGGCGCTGAACCACTGCTGGTCACGCGTTATGGTTGGGCACCCCGCGCTGCTACTGTTCCGCCGGGCCCGGTTCAACACAGAAGAAGCGATGATAAATCAAGTTTACTGCAAGATACTAGTCGTACCCGCCGGTCATCTGCCTTCTCTGCTCCCGGAGCCTCTCCATCCTCACCGCCTCAGCATGCTCCCTGTCCCCTACGGGTCCCTTAAGCCTCTTGGAAAGGTTCAGCAAGGTCTCCTCAGGTCCGTAGCATACGAGTGTGTCGCCCACCATGATCTCGGTGTCCCCGTGGGGCGCCCCAACAAATCTCTCTTCGCCGTTCACCCTCCTGTAGATGGAGAGAACTAGCACACCCTCCTCGTCAAGCCGCAGGTCCCTCAACTTCCTCCCTGCCAGCCAGCTGTCCTCCCTAACCTTGAACATCGATATGGTGTATCCTCGGCTAAGGCCTAGGAGCTGTTCATAGTCATACACTTTTATGGTGGTGAAACGCTCTAACGCTCTCTCGATAAGCCAGCTCAGACCCCGGTCCACGAGCTTGGATTTGCCGAAGAATAGCAACACACCCAGACCCACGGCCAGCCACAAAGCCCTTTCCAGACTCTCGGCTGGGGTGGCGTTCACGAAGGTTAGTACGAGTGTGGCCAGGGCGGATGTGAACCCGGCGCTTCCAAGCAGCATGAGTATCCTGATAATCCTCCTCCTAACAGGGTGGGAAACCACGTACTCCGACTCCGAGGTGGTGAAACCCACGCCTGAAAAGGCTGACTGGGCTTGAAAGGCGGCTACGTCCCTGGAGAGGCCTGTCATTTTGAGGGCCACAGTACCTATACGTACAACTATTATGGAGAAAAGGATGACGAGGAGGAACATTATGAGGGCTGACACAGCCTGGAGGCACCCCCTAACTGTCCCGTTGGGTCCCGGCCTGAATTATGTTTCGCTCTCCTCAAGCGCTACCTTGACGAAATAGTTGTCAGCCAGCTCCAAACCGATACTGGTAGAGGGGCCATGGCCTGGGTAAACCTTCGTCTCGCTGGGGAGGCCTGCCAGCCGCCGTAGACTTTTCTTCATATCCTCCCAGGAGCCTCCTGGCAGATCCACACGGCCTATGGAGCCTCTGAACAGGACGTCGCCCACGATCGCCGAGTCCCCGGCTAGAAGCGTTATGCTGCCCGGCGAGTGGCCTGGAGTCTCCCATACAGCCAGCTCCACGCCTCCCAACCTTATGGTTGAACCCTCCCTGACCAGCTTATCGGGCGCTGGTGGAGGGTCTATGCTCACACCCAGCCACTGCCTAGCCACCAGATGTGCGGAAGCCGCTATCGCTGCATCGTTAGCATGGATCATGAATGGGGCCTCGTACCCCAGCTCCCTTAGCCTCCCTACCCCGAGGATGTGGTCGAAATGGCCGTGGGTAGCCACTATCGCCTCCACCTCCACCCCTAACTCCCTGATCCTCCTATGCACAGCGTCAACGTCGGAGGGCCAGCCTGGATCCACGACTATAGCCTTGCCTCCAGAGTAGACTAGATAGCAGTTGGTTGCTAGGGGGCCAACCTCGAACCGCTCAACCCGGATTGGCGACATGGGGGTTCAGCCCAACCCTACCTGTAGTGTTTACCGGGCAATCTATAAGAAGGGTGTGGAGCCGGGGGCGGGATTCGAACCCGCGAAATAGCGGGTTTCCGATGGGCGGACCCCTTCTGCGGGCGCTCCACTGCAGCCCGCCGCCTTAGACCGCTCGGCCACCCCGGCCCAATAATACTTGGTGATCCGGTGGGGTTAAATACCTACTCCTACACTCTCGCTACCGTTATAACCTACGCTGGCCGGATAAATGTCGAGGGAGACCCAATATGTATATGGTGGAGGATCTGGTGCAGGTTATGAGGGAGCTTTCGAGGAGAGGCGTCGATGCTGTCATCATAGGAGGCACGGCTGTGGAGCTTGCCTCCAAGTCCCAGAAGTTGACAGGTGACCTCGACCTGTTCCCCCTCAACATGAGCCCGCTGCTCGAAGAGGACTTCTACCGGGCGCTAGCCGAGGAGCTTGGATGGGGGTTCGGATACACGGACCTAGGCACCCCTAGGCTGATGGCCAGGGTAAGCTCCGGCGACCTGGCCGTAGAGTTCTACGAGAACATCCACGACTTCTACGTGCCCCCGGCCATGCTGAACTCCGCTGGGACCAAGAGAATAGGTGGCTTAGAGATCAAGGTTATACAGCCGGAGGACTACGTGGTTCTTAAGGCGAGAGCCGGGGGAGAGGAGGACCTCGAGAAGCTGAAGGAGCTGTCCAGGCTGGCCTCCAAAGGCAAGCTCAAGCTCAACCTCCGGCTCGTAAAGAGGGGCATCGAGTATTTCCCAGAAGAGGAGAGACCCGTCATAGAGAGGAGGCTTAGGGACTGCTCCTTCAACATATAAGTCGTGAACAGGGCGGAGAACAGGCTACCTCTTAAACCCTGCACCCTTCTTCTTAGGCCTCAGGTTCTTACTCCTACATCTCCTACACTTCTTCGCTCCCGGCGGATTTATGGCGCCACACTTCCTGCACACCATCTTGTTGAGGACGCGGTTATAGACTATCTCCAGCTTCACCGGGTCGGTCACGGGCATCGTCCACGCACCCCGCCTAGAGGTTCATGGAGGGCCTCTTAAACTTTGCCTCCATGGACCGGAACCGTTAATGTGCGTCCCAGCCAAAGGTCCTAGTGGTGCCAGCCGTGAGGATAAGGTTCGGCCCCGCAGGCAAACCCGTAGGGTTTAAGGGCCCCATGGAGAACGTGCCCAGCTACCTGGCCGAGATAGGACTGGACGCATTAGAGTATGAGGCCGTTAGGGGGGTCAACATAAGGGAGGAGAAGGCAAGGCTGCTGGGTGAGGAGGCCGAGAAGCACGGCGTGCTCCTCTCGCTCCACGCACCCTACTTCGTGAACCTAGCCGCGGAGAAGCAGGAAACCGTGGAGGCCAGCATAAGGAGAATAGTGCAGTCGCTCCAGGCGGCCGAGTGGATGAATGCCTACATAGTGGTTTTCCACCCGGGCTACTATAAGGGCCTGAGCCGCGAGGAGGCCCTGAAACGCACCGTTGAGGCCCTCAGAAGGGCCTGGGATGAGGCCAGAAGCTTGGGTGTGGCACGGCCGTGGCTGGGCCCCGAAACAACGGGTAAGACCAGCCAGATAGGCTCCCTAGAGGACCTAGCCGAGATATGTGGCGCGGTTGAGAGGTGCAGGCCCACGGTTGACTGGGCTCACCTGTACGCTAGGAGTGAGGGAGCAGTCATTGTCTCCAAGGAGGATGTTGTCAGAGTGATAGATTTCGTGGAGAAACACTTCGGCACAGAGGCCCTGAAACCCCTGCACCAGCACTTCTCACGGATAGAGTACGGCCGGGGCGGCGAGAAGAGACACCACGTCATGGCTGCCCAAGAATATGGGCCCGAGTTCCGCCATGTCTGCGGCGCCCTCAAAGAGCTGGGTGTGGATAGCGTGATTATATCGGAGAGCCCGCTCCTCGACAAGGATGCCCTGGTCATGAAGGAGATCTGCAGCACGTAGCAGGCTACGCCTGGCTTTATATTGCTGTTCAACCCACTAGGGGTGGGGTTCCAGGTGCTCACCAAGCTAAGGCCTGTGGCTAGAAGGCTTCTCGAGGCCCCCGCCAGGCTGCTTGTCAAGGCTGGCCTAACCGCAGACCAGGTCACGTTGCTCGGCCTGCTGAGCTCCCTCCTACCCGTGTATTTTGCCTACCGGGGAGAACCTCTCCTCGTGGCCATGTTCATAGGTCTGTCCGGCCTCCTTGACGCTATAGATGGTAGCGTTGCAAGGCTCACAGGCACCGCGTCCAAGGCTGGGGCCTTCCTAGACTCGACGACCGATAGGTTGGCCGACGCGCTTTACTACGTGTCTTTGATAGTGCTGGGCCTAAACCCGGTGCTCGCCTCACTGGCCATGGGTTTAGCGTTGGTCACCAGCTACAGTAAGGCCAGGTCAGCATCACTGGGCCTAGTGGAGGAGGAGGGCATAGGGCTCATGGAGAGAGGCGACAGAATAGTTGCTCTAATGCTGATCTCGGCACTCTACGCCTACAAGCCTCTCTGGGGCAACTATGCACTAGCCGTCCTCACCATACTCAGCCTATACACGGTGGCTGAGAGAAGCATATACTACTACAGGTTTCTCCGCTCTAAAGCCTAAGAGCCGCAGCCGTCAAGCACCATGTGGATGAAAGCCACGCAGTGGCTGGATAAATAACTTCTAGGACCTATGGACACCGCCAGAAAGCCCGTGGAGTCCAAGACACGCTCAATATCTGGAGGCACATCCTCCTTCCCTCCCAGGGCTACAACCACGCCCGGGGCCCGGCAGATCTCTCCCAGAACCTCTCCGACGCTACTGCCCTTCTCGGTTAGATAGAGCCTGACATAGTTCCTCGGAACGACGCGGTCTAGGAGCTGGGAAAAGTCGAGGATGGAGGCATCCTTGAGCATATCTCGTAGAGTTGAAAGTACCTCGGCTTCACGGGGCTCCACGCCCCTAAAGCTTGAAGGTCTGAGTGTTAGGGTTTTCCCACTGTCGCTCAAGTAGACGTAGAGCTCGGTATCGCTTCTAACGCCCTTGCCAGTGTGGAATGCTGCTAGCACAACACGGGCAACCACGTCAAACCTACGGCTACCCGAGGCGTATCCTTTTAAAGGAAATTCGGGGCTGGGGGTTGGACTGTGGATTAGGAGAAATACCCTCCTCAAACCACGGGCGCCTTCTTCCTCTCAGCTTCGGGCCTGACCTTCAGTATGCCGTAGTGTATTGCGCAGGATATGCAGTAGCACTTGGTGACCGGGTACCTCATTATTATGGCACCCTTCTTCTCCAGCTCCCTCGCGAGCTGCGGGTCGACCGGCGAGTACATCCTCGTGACACATACCGCCTTGTCGGCGGGGACCTTCCTTCCACAGTTGTCACACTGGATGTATCCTACCTTACCCTTGTCTCCCTTATGTC
>JALURJ010000104.1 GCA_027016915.1 Desulfurococcales archaeon
GGCCCGAGCTGAGGGAGGAGGCTTCGAAGATAAGGGAGAGGTGCGAGAAGCTCAGGCTCCTCCGGGACCCTGACCCTGGAACAGTGCTCAGACTGGAGGCGGAGGCCGCCAGGATCTACTGGTCCGGGATAGCCAGCCTACTCCCAGAAACCCTGGGCTTTAACGGCAGGGATCCCGACGCGGGGGACCCCATCAACACGGCCCTCAACTATAGCTACGCGATACTCTACTCGGCGGTGTGGAGAAACCTCCTCATGGCGGGCCTCGACCCGTACGCAGGGTTTCTGCACGCCGATAGGAGCGGGAAGCCAGTACTAGTATACGACTACTCCGACATGTTCAAACCGGGCCTCGTAGACTACGCCCTCATCGACCTGGCGAGGAGCGGCTGGAGCCCAGAGGTGAAACACGGGGTCCTAACTCCCAAGTCCAGGGCAAGGCTCGCTGAAGCCGTTCTCAGGAGAATGAAGCGCAGGACTAGGACGCTGGCGGACCCGCACTCCATATCCTACGAGGATGCCCTGAGAATATACGCCTACAGGCTGGCCAAGGCGCTCAGAGACCACACAGCCTACCAGGGGTTCGCCGAGAGGTGAGGCTCCGTGGTGAGGGTCCTCGTAGTATATGATGTAAGCGACAACGCCAAGAGGCTCCGGCTGGCCAAGACCCTGGAAAGGATGGGGCTCTCCAGGATCCAGAGAAGCGCCTTTGCAGGCGCCATGCCTGCTGCTAGGATAAAGGACCTGGAAAGAGCTGCCAGGAGGATAATCGACCCCTCAACCGACGTGGTCCACATAATACCGCTCGCCGAGAGGGACTGGCAGGCCCGCCGGGTCCTGGGCACACCGATCTGGGGTGACGGGCTTGCCCGCCACCTCCTGGTGGTCGCCTAGGATAATACCGGTAGGCCTGGCCAAGCAGTACGTATACTGCCCCGTAATACCCTGGATAATCCAAACCACGGGGTACAGGGAGCCCCCAACACCCAGTATGGAGACAGGAAAGCTCGACGCAGCTTTCAAGGAGAGCATAGCTAGGAGGCTAGGGCTCCCCAAACCGTGGAGGATAGAGATAGAGCTGCAGGACGGGAAGCTGGGCCTCAGAGGCATGGTAGACATAGTCGCGGGCCAGAGCCCCTTCAAGGTGGTTGAAGTGAAACGCTACTATAGGAGGAGTGGGAGGGAGAGACACTTCAGGGCGCAACTAATGGTCTACGCACTACTAGTATCCAGAACCCTCGGCCCCGTCGATGAGGCCATACTAGTACTAGGCGGGAAAACCAGCGTCTACACTGTTACCAGGGAGGACCTCAGATCCGCCGAACAAATAGTCGAGGAGACCAGGAGAATCCTGACCCGGGAGGAGCCCCCTAAACCGTTCGCCTCGGAAGCCAAATGTAACTACTGTTGGTACAGAAGGTTCTGCCCCTCACTCATGTAAGATTTAAGTAAGATAGAAATCTTACCTAGTAAAAGGGTGTACACCGTGAAAACCGTGGTTTCCAGCAAAGGGCAGATAGTCATACCTAAACCCAT
>JALURJ010000105.1 GCA_027016915.1 Desulfurococcales archaeon
CGTGCTCCATACGGGGCGGCCTCTGACCACCAGGTTCTCGACTAGGACCCCGCTCCAGCCCCTTGCAGCCCTATACCTGCCCCCGGGCAGCCGCTCCACCAGCCCCCTGGCCGCGAGCCGTCTAAGTGCATGCCATACAGCGTTCCTGGTAGGCCTTACACCGTGCTGCTCCGCGATATAGGCGGCTATCATGCTGGGCGTGGCGCCCGCCGGGCCCTGGACCATTAGGGCTCCGTAGACCAGCTTCTGCGTCTTCCCCAGCCTGGGAGGAGTCCCCTCCCCCCATATTGCTTCTATTGTCGGCCCGGGTAGCTGGTCGTCGGGTTCATGTTGCGCACTAACGGCGGGCGCAACATGGCCGTCGTCGCCTCCAGGCTCGGGGGCGCGACATGGGCCCTCGGGGAGCCCGTAGGCCTGGAGTCTCCTGAGGAGGCGCCACACCCGGTACCTCTTTCCGCCATCCCCGTAGACTGCCCTCGCTATCCTGGTGAGGCCCAGGCCCCGCCTCCTCAGCTCGATTATTCTTAGGACCTCCCAGTCCGTGAGGTTAGAGAAGTAGCGCCTGAGCTCCTCGACTATCTTCTCTAACCACTCCCGCCCCCCGCCCCGGTTGGGGTCTGTGGGGGCGGGGGGCCCGGCCAAGGCTAGCTAACCTCCCTAGCGACACGCCTCTCCAGATACTCGAGGTCCTTGACTATAGTGTGAACAATGCTCCTTAGGGTCCTGGGATTCGAGGTTAACACGAAAACCTCTACTTCACCATCGACGGGCTCCCTGCAGGGCCCCAACTGGGAGGGGCAGACCAGGTACTCCACGTAGATGTAGGGAGGCCCCTCCCACTCCATCCATATACTACCATAGCCCTCGGAGACCACCAGCTCCGCCCTCACACCCCTAGTCAGAAGCCACACCTGCAGCATCCTAGCCGCAGCGAGTACCCTACGCATCTTCAAATCAAGGCTCCCAGCGGGGAACCCCTCAACCCTCACAACAGCACCATAACTCCTCTCAATCCTAACCCTCAATCAGGGCCACCCACGGCACCCCATAGAATCACGGCAAGGCTAATCCCCGCCTAGGCATGGGATCTTACTCATTGCTTGGTCGTACTTGGCTCGGAGATCCTCGAGTATGTCGAGTTGCAGGTAGTGGGCTTGGACTACGTCCCTCGGCGCGTGGCCTGTGAGGACGTCTACCTCGAGCTTGCTCAGGTGCAGGGCTAGGTGCGTTGTGACCCTGTGCCTTATGGTCCTGAGCTGGAACCTGTAGCCCAGCACTTCATCCATAACCTGGTACACGTGCTCTCTTATCCGCCTGGGCTTAACGGGGATGAAGCGCTGCCTGAGGGCCTCCTGGCCCTTAACTGAGGTCTCCAGCCACACCTCCCTCCAGGGCGTGTAGACTGTCTTGAGGTACTCGGCTGCCTGTCTTGGTATGAAAGAGAAGAAGTCGCGTTTGTACCTCCTATCGCTCATAGGCGCCACTACACGCCTGTCGAGGTCGACCTTGTCGACTGTTATGGTGTATAGGG
>JALURJ010000106.1 GCA_027016915.1 Desulfurococcales archaeon
CACGCTTACAGTCTTACCCAGTATATCCTTGGCGTAGGAGAACCAGTCCTCCACGCCTGAGCCTCCGCCAATCTTGATCTCGATGAGGTCGGGTACCTTCTTGCTAAGGCCCCCCACAAGTTTGGGCTGGGTGGCAGCTATGACCCTTATGTCGGCCACGCTGCTGAGGTGCTCCTCGATGAAGCCCAGCTTCTTATCAACGTTTCCAACCTTGAGAGTGGGGATTCTCCGGTGCAGCTCAAGCTCCGCTGGCGGCTCAGCCCACACCTCCGTGAGAGTGTAGAGGCCCCTGTTCGGGTCGTAGCCATAGGCTCTTACCGCGGCTATGTACATGGGCGGGGCCTCGACCACCGTGACCGGGACAAAGATCTCGGTACCGCTGGTCGGCGTGTGGGGCCTATCGTCTATTATCAGGGCATGCGTCATGCCGGCCTTATAGCCGGCGAAGGCCAGGAGCAGCGGTTTCTCAGACTCCACTCTAGGCCAGCTCCTGATTCTAGGCACTATTCGTGACGCCCTTTTCCGGGGCCTTACGCCCAGGCTTCCACGTCTCGGCGCGCTGTGTTTACGATGACCCATCCTTGCCAGCCTCCCCTACACTAGATCCCGGACACACTCACAGGACATTGGTTTATATGGTTTCCGTTAGGACCGGCCAAGAACGTTAAGGATCCCCAGCACTATGAAGACAGCCTCCTCGGTCCTAACGGTCCTGGTGCCCTGCTCAGGGACGAAGTTCACCACCATGCTGGCCCGCTCCTCTAGGTCGAACCTCTCCCTCCTAGCTATGAGGTATAGCCCCTCATGGGGCCCGCCGAAAAGCACCAGCACCTTGCCAGCCTCCCCAAGCCTCTTCTCAAGCTCCCAACGAACCCTCTCGAGCGGCACACCCCACCTGCTAGTAGCTATAACCAGGTCGGCCCCGGCAGCCTCGATGGCGCCCAGCAGCCCTTCAGCCTTCACTACGCTGAAACCCCAATAGTAGGGTGGCTCCTCCACCACACCCTCAAGGGGGCTTAGACTAGTTATCCTTATAGCGATCCTGGACATCCGGGGAACCCTGGGGCCCTCGGCAACAAGAGGCTTCCCCAGGCCCACATCCACCACAAGCTTGTCTCCCGAGTACCCTAAAACCACTCCCTCCCGGTACTCGCCAGCCCTGGGCTTGGAGGTGCTGGGATGGTGGGGGGTCTGCAGTGGGGGTAGAAGCCCGGCGTATCTTAGAATGGGCTTCAGCGGAACCAGCCTCTTCCTGAGATGCGGAGGGGTTTCCAGGTATCTAAGCACCTCCACAAAGACCCTGAAGTCCTTCCTATACCTCTCCGAGTCGAGGTAGACTATGATCTCCTCGACCCTGAATATGGCGGCGGCCCTCCCTATAAGGCCTGCCTTGAGGGTCTTCTCCCTTAGAGAGGGTTCCACGGAGAGGGTGGAAGCCGGTACAGCTATGCTTAGCCTGACGCTCCTGCGGGGCGGCGGGCTTGGCTGCGCAGACACTTTGAACCCCCTCTGCTCAGCGTTGCAAAGTAACCTTAATATATTGATAAGAGATAGTCCGAGCAGGGGACATGTATGGGGGGAAGGCAGAGGACAACGCTGTTCATGGGCCTGACAAGGGCGGAGCAGCAGAGCGAAGAAAGGGCGCGTAAAGGTAAGGGTTACAAGAAGAAGAAAGGAAAATAGGCCTGCCCAACACCTATTTCAGCGGCCGATGAGGTGTTTGCCGAGTAATGACTCCAGGATGATTAGCCTTAGCACCGAGGCCCAGAAAAATCCGGATCCCCTGCTTAGCTCGGCTCACACCTCCCCTGCGCGCTGCGAGTCAGTTTTTGCACCCTTCCCCATCCCCGTTACGGGTCGGCGCTCAGCAGCTGGTCATCATTTGGTAGCTCCACCCTGCTTTATGTTAAAAACACCGTTATTAGGATCCCCATTAAACTAGGCTTGAGACGTGGAGGGGTGTAGGATGGGGATAGTCAGGATATACTTTACGTCGTTCAGCGATGAAAAGTACGGCGAGGTGCTTGAAGAGGTTAAAAGGATAGCTGGCGATGACCGGGTTGTAGAGCACCCCAGCAGGGTCGTGGCGGAGTTCAGGTACATAGAGGTTAGAAACGCCGACAAGAAGCTGGCCGGGAGGCTGGAGGAGGCTCTCAGAAAACACCTCCCCCAGTTCAAGATAGACTATGTGGAACCCTAGGCATGGAGGTTTAATGCATATGAATATATGAGTTTCCGCCCATAACCCAAAGATTGGTGCAGACCGAACACACCAGTGGTGGTTATAGTTGGAGGAGCAGGAGAGGCTTGCAGAGGAGGTTGTGGAGGCCAAGCAACACACAGTTAGCCGCGGGGAGGCTGAGAAGGAGGCTAAAGCTATTGTGGAGAAGGTGAAAAGCATATACGGGGAACTGCTGGAGCCCAGGGAGCCCATTAGGAACCCCGAGGAAATGGTCAGGAGACTGAGGCAGGACTACCGCCTCCTGGTGGACAGAGAACTGGTGTACCTTGTCGTAGCCGCCTTCCTGAACGGCAGGCCGGTGCTGTTTGAAGGTCCGCCGGGCACCGGGAAGACGGAGATAGGGGAGGCCATACTGGGCCTCTGGTCGGGGAAGAACGCCTTCGTCCTACCCTGCAGCGAGAACTACGACGAGTACAGGGTCATAGGCGACTTCCACCCCCTCATGGCTATGAAGTACGGGTTCAACGAGGAGAGCTTCATACCGCGCCCCCTACTAGCAGCAGTTCTGCTGGACACAGGCGTCCTGGTGGACGAGATACGGAGGAGCAGCGAGGAGTTCCAGAACATGCTTCTCGACATAGTTGACAAGAGGAGAATAATTGTCCCCGAACTGCGCAGAGTGTTCCGGGCAAACGGGCTGGGCTTCCAGGTGATCTTCACAAGCAACCCCGAAGACATAGCCCAGAACGAGCTAAGCGACGCCTTCCTCCGAAGAGTCGTCCGGGTCAAGTTCACGTATCCAAGCCCGGAGAGGGAGGCCGAGATAGTCAGGATAAGGCTATCATCAGCGCCGCGCCTCCCAGACAACCTGCTGTCAATGATGATCGAGTGTGTCAATGAGCTTAGAAGCGTTGCAACCCACAAGCCGGGGCCCGCCGACACCGTTCTCTGGGCCCAGCTTGCAGCGAAGATGGCTGAGCTAAGGGGCTCGTCTACAGTCTCCATAGACGACGTCGTCTCCGCCGCCAGGGTGGTGCTTTTCAAGAGAGACGAGGACGAGGAGACCGTGGAGGATGTTGTGAGGAAGTTCTTCGGCAAATAGCCGGGATGGTGGGCATGAGGGAGGCTGTCCGGAAGAAATACCCGGAGCTGCTGGTTAGGCTGGCCCACACCTGCAGGAAGCTGGGCCTGAGCGTAGGTACTTCGGAGATAGTCGAGGCTGAAAAGCTCCTAGAAGTATACACCGCGCTCAAGGGGGGAAGGATAAGGCCCTCAGAAGCCAGGGAGGTTGTAAAGGCGGTTTTTGTTAAGAGGAGCCACGAGGAGAGAGTGTTCGAAGAGGCTTGGAGCAGGGTAGCCAGCAGCAACGAGGTTTTCCGCGAGCTGCTGGACCGGGTGGAGGAGCACCTCAGAACCCTCAGGGTAGGTTTCGGCGAGCGGATATACTCCAGGCGCATGCTGGTCAGCGGCGCCGACAAGGCAACCAGAGAGCGGAGGAGGCACGCCTACCGCGAGCTCAAGAAGATGGGCATAATCGTGAGGAGGGGAGGAAGGGAAGCCGTACTCCCACGCCACATCGCCATGAAAAGAATAGCCGAGATATCCAGGAAGGCGCACACAGCCAGCGAGGCGCTCAGCAGACACTGGCTCGCCACCCTCGAGGAGGGGAGAGGGGGGATAGACCCCGAGATGCTCAGAGACGCCGATATCCCGGAGCAGACCTTGGAGAGGCTTGACGCCGACAGGCTCGCCGAGCTCGGCATGAGGGCGTGGCGTGTAGGCAACAAGAGGCTGGCCTACAGGGCGGCTAGGAGGATAGCGTCCCTCGTGTCCAGCGGCGTCGAGCCCCGGAATGCTGAAGCCGTGCTAGAGCTGTTCCAGCTAACGGGGGTGGGAGACCTCCACACCTATCTTAGACTGGCAAGGGCGGACCCCGCCATGGTGTCAAAGGTAGCTAAGACCCTAGGCCCGGAGGTGCTGGCAACCCACCTTACCAGCATGGACAGGGAGTCGATAGAGAGGATACTGCCGAAGCTTGCCCGGATCCTCGGCCCCGAGGAGACCATACGTCTGGTCAGCACCCTCCCCCTGGAGACGCTGGAGAAACTACCGCGCTCCGCCTTCAAGAATACCGGGAGGGCGAACGAGGCCTTCATCCTAGCCGCCCGGCACATATCGAAAGCCCAAAGCCTGGCCCTAAGGTACCTCGAGACCATGAACGAGGCGTACCTCAACTACGCTATCCACGAGCATGCCAAGGCCAGGGAGCTGCTGGACAGGCTTGACCCGCACAGCATATCCCCGCAGCTCAGGCCCCTCTACAGCCACGTTAAGAGCCTCTCCGAAACCCTACCCACAAGCGCCGGACCGCCGAAAGAACTTATGGCCAAGCTCGCGCCGAGGATAGCCCGTATGGACCTGCACCAGGCGTTCAGGATACTTAGCAGCCTTTACAGCTCCCCAAACCCCGAGGTTAGGAGAGAGGCCTACAGGCTTGCCCAGAAAATATGGCACGCCAGAAGCACCCTCCTGAAAAGCATGGTTCTGCGCAAGTGGCAGAAAACCAGCATGCGTGGCCGTGTGGAACTCAGGGAAACCGTCTACAGGGTTGTGAGGATGCAGCAGGACCCGCTGGTCTACAGGAAGCGGCGCCGCAGCCCAGGCATAGTGCTGGCCGTCGACCGGAGCGGCAGTATGGTGCCCTACGCCACGTGGGCCGTACTGACGGCCTTCGCCTTCTCCAGGAACGTGAAGAGGCTCGTCCTCTTTGGTGAGGACGTGGAGGTGATAGAGGTTGCACGAGGTACGCGACGCCTGGTGGAGGTCCTGCTGTCCGCCAGGTTCGGGGGCTACACCAACATATCTGCCGCAATGCTGGAGGCAACCCAGGGCCTGCCTCCAGCCACACTGGTGCTGATAAGCGACCTGAAGCAGACGGTTCAGGCTGAAAGCCCTGTAAGCGTGGCTGAATGCCTGGTGAAATCCAGGTGGAGGATCGTCGTGGTGGCTCCGCCCAACAGGGACCTCGTCGTGGAGGAGGCGTTGAGGGAGCGGGGCGTAAGGGTCGAGATCGTGAAGACGCCGTGGGAGACGGGGAGGAGGCTTGCAAGATACCTGTGGTAGCCAG
>JALURJ010000107.1 GCA_027016915.1 Desulfurococcales archaeon
ATATTGTAGTTATGACAATTTTCCTACTGATGGTCAAGCCGCTCAGCCCTTGGCCTCTCTGTACCTCTCCACTGCGCTGGCTATGATCTTCTTGGCCTCCTCCACGCCCTCCCAGCCAGCCACCTTAACCCACTTGCCGGGCTCCAGCTCCTTGTAGTGTTCGAAGAAGTGCTTAATGGTGTTCCTAAGGGCCTCTGGGAGGTCTTCTACACTCTTGATGTTGCTGTAGGTGGGGTCAAGCTTGTCCTTGGGCACAGCTATTATCTTTCTGTCCACGCCCTCCTCATCCTCTGTTAAGAGGACGCCTATGGGCCTCGCCTCGATCACCGTGCCCGGCAGCACGGGTAGCCTGCTGATAACAAGCACGTCGACGGGGTCCCCGTCCTCCTCCAGAGTGCCGGGTATGAAGCCGTAGTTGAAGGGGTAGAACATGGCTGTGTAGAGGAACCTGTCCACCTTGACTACTCCAGCCTCCTCGTCGTACTCGTACTTCACGCTGCTGTTCATCGGGATCTCTACGAGGACATTAACAATGTCGGGTGCCTTGCCGCCTGGACCCAGCTTGTCGTGGATGCTCATGCCTAGCACCGGTCATAATGATGAATGTCAAGATATATGTGGATTACCTGGGGGACAGGCTTATGGCTCCGGAAAGCCTATAGTGTTCCCAGGGCTGTGAGGAGGGCCCGATCCACCGGAGGGGTGTGGAGTAACGCAGACTCCGAGCCCTTCTACTTCTCAACCACGTATCTGGCGTGGACCTCCTGCCCGCATTCGCACCTCCGCACCTCGACCAGCCTAAGCTTGACGGCGTCGCCTCGCCCCTTGAAACCCTCACCCTCCACCATGGTGACGGCGTCTCTGCCTCCGAGGACTAGGGGGGCCCAGGTTACCCGGACCTCGTCGACTAGCCGGGAGTGGAAGAGGCCCCACAGGAGATCTCCTCCACCCTCAGCAAGCACTTTCCGGTAGCCCAGCTCCCAGAGCGTCCCCATAACCTCGGCCATGGCGAGGCGGGGGCCGCCGGGCAACACTATGACTGAGGCCCCCTTTCCAGCTATTCTTTCAGCCTTGCTCCGGGGCGCCGCCTCGCTGGTTATGATTATTGTCTCGGCCGACCTGTCCCTCAGGATCCTAGAATCTTCGGGTATTCTGAGCCTCCCGTCGACCACTACTCTTGCCGGGTTTTCCCCCTCCACGTATCTCACCGTGAGCAGCGGGTCGTCCACTATGACGGTGTTGGCCCCAACGACGACTGCGTCGCTCCACGCCCTTGCCTCGTGGAGCCTCCTCAGGTCGTGGGGGCAGCTGAGCTGGGAGAAGCCTGTGACCGAGGCTATCTTCCCGTCCACGGTTGCAGTGGTGTATACCAGCACGTAGGGCTTGGCCAACGCTTCCCTCCACTTTATTAGGCTACATGGATTCCTATAGGTGTGGTGCTGGGAGAGGTGTCTTCGAGACCGCTGTTCAACCTGATCGTGACCCACGAGCCGGGCTACGAGAACTACGTGATGGCTAGGGC
>JALURJ010000108.1 GCA_027016915.1 Desulfurococcales archaeon
CCTGCTGGGGGGAGCCACGCAGAGCATACTGATAGTGTTCCCCCTGGCTAGCCTGCTGCTTCCCTTCACCCTGGACCGCTACGTTACCTACCAGTTTGCAGCGCTTGCAGCGGCTTTCTGGATAATCCTGAGGTGCCTGTCGGACGACGGCTTCCTGGACAAGTCGGAGGCGGCGCTTGTGGCTCTCCTCCAGGTAGCCGTCTACGCCACGTTGCTCCAGGTCTAGGAAATGCACTAATAGTGATTTTGTAGCTAACTTATGTGGATAAACCCGCCGGTGAAGGGCTTGCCACGCATCCTGATAACCAACGACGACAGCTACCTCTCCAGAGGCCTATACCTGCTCTACGAGGCCGTCAGAGATCTGGGCGAGGTTAGGGTCTACTCGACCGAGTGGCCTCGGAGCGCCGTGGGGCACAGTGTCTCCTTCAACAAGCCCCTCAGGCTCACCGAGACAACCCATCTAGGCTACAGTGTGTATGTTTCAGACGGGTCGCCCGTCGACGCCCTGCATCTGGCTATAGCAGCCCACGGGTTTGAGCCAGACCTGGTTCTCTCCGGGGTTAACGTTGGGGAGAACCTGACCATCCAGCACATAGTCTACAGTGGAACTCTGGCGGTGGCCATAGAGGCCGCCCTGATGGGTATACCGGCTGTAGCATTCTCGGCCGACGTGCACCTATTCGAGGAGTTCAAGAATGAGAGGCTTGCCGAGGCCGTTAAGACTGTGGCGAGGGCTCTTGCCAAAGAGATCCTGACCAGCGGCCTGCCCGGCGGGGTGGATCTCCTCTCAGTAAACTTCCCCTCACCCGAAAGCCTCAGGGGGTGCGTAAGGGTTACCCGGGCGGCTAGGAGGAGGTGGAGGCCCGCATTCGAGCAGAGGTTCGACACCCGGGGTAGACCCTACTACTGGCTCACCCCCCGCCCCCTATCGCTAGAACCGGGCTTCGACTCCTACGCCGTGATGGTTGAGGGATGCGTATCCATAACACCTCTAACAGTAGACCTCAACCCGGGCCTAGGCGGTGAGGGCCTGGCGAGGATAGAGTCCATGGCCAGGAGGGCTGATGAGGCTCTAAAGGAGAGGCTACCATAGGACCTGTGGCAGCGATAACATAATTACCCCTCCGCACCGGAACCCTTACCGCTCTAGGGGCGGACTGAGCCCTGCAGGGGTGATGAGGAGTGTGGTTAGAACCGCTACTGGTGGCAGGCCAGCTGCTCGCCATAATGAACCCGTTCGGCGGCGCCGTTACCTTTCTAAGCCTAACCCACGGGTTGGGTGAGGAGGAGAGGCGGAGGATCGCCAGGGATGCCTTCCTCTACATAGTTGTGCTGCTCCTAGTGTTCACCCTCGGAGGCACATGGCTCCTCGAAATATTCCACGTAAGCGTCCCCGGCCTAAGGCTGGGCGGAGGCATACTGCTGATGGCTGTGGCCGTCGACATGCTGAGCGGTGCCCCCAGGAGCAAGAAAATAGACCCTGTGGAGATAGCCGCCGTGCCCATATCTACACCCC
>JALURJ010000109.1 GCA_027016915.1 Desulfurococcales archaeon
CTCCCCCGGAGAGGGTAGTAGAGGTCGAGACTCCCAGGGGGAGAGTGCTAGTCTTGGAGGCCAGGCGTGGGCCCAGGGTTAGGAGGGCCTTCAGGGTGGAGTATGAGGGCGGTAAGAGGGTCCTGGGGTTCGAGGAGTGGGAGGTCGGGAGGGGCAGGTACAGGTACAGGGGCGTGATAGCGGATCCCGAGCAGCTCCTGGCCCTGGAGACCCGGAGGGGGAGACCCGGACCCGTTAGCACGGCCAGGCTCCTGGGCCCGCCTAGGGTGGTAGTGGAGCCCAGGCTCTGGCCCCTGGGAGCGGTGGCTGGCGCTGCTCTGGGCCTGGGCTCCCTGGGAGGCCTGGGTGTCCCGGAGTCCCGGGTCCCGGCTAGCCTAGGGGGCCTGGGTAGCCTAGGCTCCCCGGCGGAGTCCAGTATGGCGGGGGAGGCCTCGGCTTCTAGGGGCTCCCAGGCCTCGAGGGCTGGAACTACAGCTGTCGCGGCCCTTGGGGGCTCCGGGTCTCCCCCTGAGTCTCGTGGGGCCTACCGCCTCCGCCTGCCCGTGGGTGCGCCTGTGGGTCCTGCTCCTAGGAGGCGTGGGAGGCGGAGGAAGTACTCTGAGATCCTGTATCCGAGTGCCGTGCTCCCGTTCTAGCGCATCCCCTAGACGGGGGGCTTATGGCTGCTAGGGCGTGGGTAGTGGGGCTTATCGGGTTGTTCGCTGTATGGATAGCTATGGAGGTCCTCACGGGCATGATCGGCACCATGTGGGGGGTCTACAAGGTGATTAATGGCACCGGGCTCGTGGACCCGGACTGGGACCGGAGGGCCCAGGCGATTAAGTCGACGTTCCTGGGCGTGTGGAGCTATATCCCGTTCATTATATTCCTAGCATTTATAGTGTACATCGTGATAGAGAGCCTCCGGAGGCGCCCCGAGGAGTACTACGTCTAGGGGGGCGTGAGCCGTGAGGCCCGGGGCGGTCCTTGCGGCCCTCCTGCTGGCCTCGCTTTTCCTACAGCCTGTAGCGGCTGGTGTGCAGGACTGGGTCACGCCCAGCGCCGTGCTTGACGCCTCGCCCCACCTATGGTATAGGATGGCTGAGACCCTGATCCAGAAGCTCTTCGATCCGAGCCTTAAGCTCTTCAGGGAGACCTGGGGGACCACGGAGGGGCGTTGCTGGTACTGGAACACAGAGCAGGGGGAGGCCGCGCAGGTAGTCGTGTACCTGAACAACGCTACCCTCCTATCCGACATGCTCGCCAGCTACAGGCAGTACCTCACCTACGACAACGGCACATACGTCTACCTCTTCTCACGGTACACGCCGTGCTCCATGATCCGGGTCCTCTCCACCGACCCCAGGAACTTCAGCCTCGGAAACCTGATCGTCAACGTAGGCGGGGATCTGGCTGGTACCCGGGCCGATAATGGGAACTACTCCCGGGTCATCGCTCTCAGCCTCGACGTCTACAAGGACTACTCTAACGTCTACGAGCAGGATAAGGCCTGGCCTAACCTATGGTACACGGC
>JALURJ010000110.1 GCA_027016915.1 Desulfurococcales archaeon
GGCTGCTGTGGCTACGAGGTCCTGCTCGCTTATCCCTACGTTCACGAACCTTTCGGGAAACCTCTCGGCAAACAGTATGGTTCCCGTGGATCTAGGTGTATCGGCATCCAGCACCACTAGGTCTCTGCACTTCCCGCCCAGCTCTGCCAGGGCTTCGCCGAAGGCCCTCCGATAACTATCATACCTAGCCACGGCTATCCCCTCCATCTGGAGCTGTTTAATGCTCAATAGTTGGTCCCGTCCTGCACCAGGATGACCGTGGGTCTTCCCCTGACGTTCGAGGCCTCTTCCAGTGCTCGAGCTATTTCCGCCGGGCTTCGCCGGGCCTCGACCACATGCCAGCCGAACGCCCTCCACCTTTCCGCCAGAGGCTCCTTTAGCTTAACCTTCTCGGTGGGCCCTGTGTGCTGGAAGCCGTTCCTATCCACCAGGGCCACGACGTTGTCTAGGCCCAGTGTAGCTGTTGTGGCGGCAGCCTCCCAGACCTGGCCCTCGTCCAGCTCGCCGTCACCCAGGAGGACGGCCACCTCCCTCCTCACACCGTCAATCTTGGCAGCGATGGCCAGCCCGTTGGCTATTGAGAGACCCTGGCCCAGCGAGCCCGTGGAGACCAGGATTCCCGGCAGCCTCCCAGCCTCTGGGTGTGTCTGCAGCCTAGAGCCTGGAGTGGCGAACTCGGCGAGCTCGTCCTCCCTGAGAACCCCTGCCTCGACGAACCAGGCGTAGAGCGCCAGGGAGCAGTGGCCCTTGCTGAGCACCACCAGTCTCTCCACGCCCTCCTCAGCGCCGCGGGGTATCCAGAACCCGTAAAGCGCCGCTATTATGCTCAGCGCTGTCTCGGAGGAGTTGACGTGCCATGGCAGGATCTCCGAGGAATATCTGTGCAGCCTCTCCAGTGCTCGTGCAGCCTTCTCCTCGAGTGTGGAGAGGAACTCTTCCAGGCTAGAATCTGGCGTTAGGCGAGAACTCTGGGGGTTCAGGCCTGATATTGGAACTGCATCACGCCCACCACGCTCCGGAGAGATTTTCGTAGTATATTAATTTTTCCCACCCATAGCCCAGAGGTTAACTTTATTACTTGTTAAACCAAAGTGGGATGCTTTACAGACGCCACAAAGAGCGCCTGACTGCAGTATAGTGTTTTGGGCGAAACACCTAAATACCACTATACCCTGCGGAATACAGCAAATCTGGAGCGGTTGGAGGCGGGAGCCTTGGAAACATACTCATCGCCAAGTTCGGGGGCTCCGTGCTAAGAGGAGCCTCAGACTATAGAAGGGCAGCCAGCATAGTTTATGATCTTCTCGCTAAGGGCTTCAAACCCCTTGTCGTGGTCTCTGCACTAAGGGGTATCACAGACACACTGTTATCCATGGTTGAGAAGCCTAAAGCCCCGGCCCTAGCGGTGAGGAAGATAGCCGAGCTTCACCGCGGAGCCATAGCTGGCGCGGCTGAGTCCCCGTTTTTCGAGGAGGCATATCTTGAGATGTCGAGGCTCCTCGACACTCT
>JALURJ010000111.1 GCA_027016915.1 Desulfurococcales archaeon
AGGGCCTCCCCTAGCCACTCGGGCTTACGCCCCTCGAGTAGCACCCTGTACTCGCCGGTCTCGGGGTCGATCTCCACTACCCTGTGGGGCGTTGTGAGGCTCGTGTGCGTGGCTACCACTCTATCCCCTAGTATGTAGGCATTGGAATGCATGCCCTCCGGCGCCGGGATCCTATGGCCATCGACGAATATGGCGCTCCTGCCATTCCTCCGGGCTATGGCTACTACCTCGCCGTTAGGCCCTATCCTTAGGTAGTTGAAGGCTACGGGCCTGAAATCCTCCAGGTCACGCCCGGGTAGCTCTAGGGGCTCGGCCTTCATGGTCTCAGGGTCCAGCTGCATGAGCCTGGCCTCCGAGGGGCCCTCCAGCACGTATAGCACCTTATCGCCCGCCACGACGGGCATGTACCCGCTACCGCCTGGAGGGTCATGTATCCTGAGCTCGCCCCTGCTTATGTCAACCACGAACACCTGGAAGGATCCATCGCCGCCCCTGAGGGCACCGAATCCCACGGCTATATCCCCGCGTGCGTGGGTCACAGCCGCGAAGCCCGGCAGGTCAACAACCTTCCAGGAGCTGCCCTCCTCCACGGCGTATACTCCGATCTCCCTCTCAGTTGAAGCCGAGATTACGACCCTCCTGCCGTCATCGGCTAGGCCGAAGACCCTCATGGGCCTCATGTCCCCTGCGAGGGGCTCCTCCTCACCGGGCTTATCCACCCGTATCCCCAGGAGCACATGCTGCTCCCTACCCTCGGCTACATCGCGGGCTATGACTACCCTTCTAGAACCGTATGGGGCCTCAGCGTAGAAGCTAACCCTGCCCTTATTGAGTCTCTTGAGGCCACCATCACGGTAGACGTATAGGTTCAGAGCTCCCTCCCTGAAGGCTGATACCAGCAGAGCTCCCCCATGTAATACACCGCCGACCCCATACAGCTCGATCTGGACTAGCTCTAGTAACTCCCTCACGATCCTATCATAGGACACCATAGCAGACACCAGAGTCTTAGTTTTCTAGTATGATCCCGGGGTATAAATTTTAAGTTTTCAGATAGTTAGGCGCCTAGGCCTCGGGACTAGAACCAGTAGAGGATACAACAGGGATCCTGTAGAAGCCATCAAGGGGGGAGCTTGGATTTATATACTTAGGCATACTTAGGCTCCTGGTGTGCCCTCGGGGATAGTGTTAGGCCTGCTCTGTTTCCAGGTCCCTCAGCGCACTCTCGATGGCTGACCTGAATTCCCTTGGTAGCTCTACGGGCCTTCTCTCGATGTTATCGTATGCAACGGCTACTATTACGCACCTCGCAGCCTCCCTCCCTAGGCTCTCGTTGTATATGCTGAACTTGTAGGTGACGCTGCTCCTACCCAGCTCAACCCCGGTTATCGTGACCGTGTACTCGTCCCCGGCTCTCAACGGCGCTTTATAGTCGCACTCGGCGTGGACCCTCGGGAACGTGACCCTCGAGCCAGCCGTATACCCGAAGCCCAGGCTCCTTACGAAG
>JALURJ010000112.1 GCA_027016915.1 Desulfurococcales archaeon
CGGATACGCTGGTCAGGAGGAACCTCGTGTACTCCCCTACACCACAATGTATTGGAGGATACGTTGATACATAGGAGACCCTCATGGGAGCGTATGAGGCCACCTGGCCATACACCTATCTAGCCCCGTAATTATGGTGTCCCGGAGCTGGTAAATATTCTCGCCACCTAAGCCTGGCCCAGGACCCCCCTGGCATCCCTTATTGCGCTCGGTACCTCAAGGGCTACGTCTAGCGCCGTTATGCCCTCGCCCTTCCTCTCGACCGCTCTCTCGCCAGCTACTCCCACAGCATAGGCTGCCGCTGCTGCGACGTTCAGCGGGTCGGGACTGAGTCCTAGACTAGCTCTCCTAGCGGCGAATGCCGCCACCACGCCTGATAGGACGTCCCCCGTGCCACCCGTGGACATCGCTGGGTGGCCTGTGATGTTCCTCCTGCACCTACCGCTAGGTTCGCATATATGGTCTACTGGACCCTTCACTATAACGGTGGCACTGTACTCCCTGGCTATGATCCTCGCCAGCTCCTCCGGCTCGCCTTCCCGGCCTGCTAGCCTAGCCGCCTCCCCCCTGTGCGGGGTTAGTATGGCCTCAGGCCATAGCGGGCCAGCCTGTGCTATGTGCTTCAGGCCATCGGCGTCTATGACTACCGGCTTACCCTTGAGGCCCTCCAGTATGGAGCGCACGGCGGCCCTGGTTTCTTCCGCGAGCCCCAGGCCTGGTCCCAGTACTATAGCGTGGGCTCTTGAGGCCTCTGCCAGTACCCTCTCCACGTGAGCTGGGTTTAGGTGGTCCCCCTCGAGGCTCCGCGGTATTATATGCGGGTCCCAGGACGCCGCCGCCTCTGCCACGCTCCTCGGTGAGGCCAGGTATACCAGGTCGGCGCCCGCCCTGTAGGCTGCTACAGCGGCTAGGGCTGGGGCTCCATAGTATAGGCTCGAGCCCCCCACCACTAGGACCCTGCCTCCCACACCCTTATGTGCGTCCCAGGGCCTAGGTGGTATCCTGGCTGCCACATCCCCGGGCCCCGCCAGTTCCCAGGCTTCGCCTGGTATGCCTATCTCGGCGATCCACAGTTCCCCAACGTATCTCCTCGCCTCACTAGCTACTAGCCCCCTCTTAACGGCGTGCATCGTGACCGTGGCATCCGCCTCCACCGTGCCCTCGGCCGCAGCTCCTGTGTCGGGATCCAGGCCTGAGGGGACATCCACTGCCACCTTCAGCCCGGAGGACTCATTCACAGCCCTCGCCGCCGAGGCCACCGGCTCCCTCAGCCTCCCCCTCACACCCACGCCGAGGAGTGCGTCTATCACTGCGTCTGCGTCAACGGGGCCTAGGTCCGCTGGGCTCCTTACCCACTTGAATTCTATGCTCTCCGACCTGCGGAGGGCCTCCACGTTGAGCCTGGTGTCCGGGTGGCTGATCAGCTCCCTAGGGTATACCATATAGACTGTGACCCTAGCCCCCCTCGAGGCTAGGTGCCTAGCCGCCACCACCCCATCGCCAC
>JALURJ010000113.1 GCA_027016915.1 Desulfurococcales archaeon
GGCTGAGGACGGGGCTGCTGCTATTGGTGTGTGGGAGACCGTTGCGGCGGTCTCCACCAACACCACGCTGACCCTCTACGTCGACGGGTCCCAGGCCTCCGCTTCTTGGAGCGGCTCCCCCGCCGGGCTTGGGCACCCCCTCCTTATCGGCGTGAACAGCTACAACGGCTCCGTGATGTGGGCCCAGGCCTGGATCGGCGAGGTCAGGTACGTGGCCCTCTACTCCAGGGCCCTCGAGGCGGGCGAGGTGGCCGCCCTGGACAGGGCGCTCCCCTCCACGGGGCTTGTGCTGCTCTTCGACCCCTCCTGGTACGATGGCCAGGGCTTCGACACCCCCACCGGGCTCCGGGGCACCCCTGCGGGGTCCTGGAGCCTGGAGAGGGACTCTGAGTGGTTCTACGTTCTCCACGGCCTCACGGGGAGCGGATTGGTGTTCTGGTACCTGCCCGAGGGGTACTGGGTTAGGGTCCTGGTTGGCGGGGAGGAGGTTGCTTTCTTCGAGTCCTCGGGCGGCGTGGCGAGGATCCCCTGGAGTGGCGGGTTCGCCAGAGTCGAGGTCTACACGTCCAGGCCCCTCGAGGAGGGTGTGGGGGTGCGGGGCCTATCCACCCTGTTCTACGTGCTCCTCCTCTTCGCCCTGTTCTCCCCGCTCCTGGCCTGGAGGCTCGGCCTGGTGGGCTCAGCGGTCTCCCTGCTCGGCGTTGTTATGGGGGCGGTGCTGGGTGTCAGGGAGTACCTGGTGGTCTCCAGGGCGCCCGGCACCACTGTGGACGCCGCCGTGCTGCAGGGCTCCCTCCTCCTGCTCGTAGTTCTGATGATCGTGGACTTCGGCTTCCTCCTCTACCACCTGCTCCGAAGAATGGCCAAGGCCAGGCGGGAGTGGGGCCCTGAGAGCCCGTTCCTCGAGTAGGCATACCCGAGGGACTTCATAGCATTAGAAAGTCTCCAGGGAGGGCTTAGGTACATTCTAAGCTTGCCTACCCGTTTGCTAGGCAACATGTCTTAGAAACCTGGGTTCTGCAACCGAAAGCCATTCTAACGTTCCACCCACCATGTATATTTGGAGAGCCTGGGCGGGGATGAGGAGCCGCTAGGCGGCAAGAAGCCGCCCGGGCGGATGCTCCTATGTGCTCCCGGGAATTCTTATTACTTAGGTCTCCACCAGTATTATAACGCCGAGGCGGCTCGGCGCTGATCCATCCCCACCCTGGGGGTGAGCCGGGCTGCCGGATGAGTGCTTTGGTTCTCCGCATCTCCTCATGGGATGAGGGGCGGTGGTGCCTCGGCCACGGCCCTGACGCTGCTTCCGCATTTCTCTGTGGGGGCTCTTTGGCTAGGAGGCGTGACGGGTCCCGGTCTCGTGGAGGAGGCAAGGCTGGCGGTCTTTTCCGGCCTCCCAAGCACAAGTGGATTGCTAGGCTTGTGGATTTCACCAGTGTTAGTGGTGCTAGGGAGGGTGCTGAGAGGCTGGTGGAGATCCTGGAGACTGGTAGGAGGGGTAGGA
>JALURJ010000114.1 GCA_027016915.1 Desulfurococcales archaeon
CTATCCACTTCTATCCAGTATTCTGGAGCCCAGGAGCCTCTTAGCGGTGAGTGTGACTATATCGTCAATATAAACAGTGCTGACCAGCCTGTCGTTGCTATCCACCACGGCCAGCACAAGGAATTTTGAGAGGTCTTCTAGCAGCTCAGGCGTCAGTTTTTCGCCAACTCTCACCTTGGGTACATATCGCCTCATTACTTCTTCAACCTTGACGCTCATAAAGTCCTGGGGATTCTCAAACACCAGGTCCACCGCCCTGATTATGCCGACAGGCCTGTCCTCGGCATCCACGACAACGGCTGCAGGCCTGTCTAGGACGGAGAAAACGTCAAGCGTGTCCCTAACCAGGGCGTTTCTGGGAACAGCAATTCTGGAGGATGCGAGCTCGTCTACGCTGATCCCGGCGTATCCTGCCAGCGGGGTTGTCGGCATGTAGGGCCTCATGGCCACGGCGAAAACCATGGTTGATGCTAGCGCCGCTATGAGGACGGCGTCGTAGTTTAGGGATGTTATCGCACCTATATTATAGGCGGAGAGCAGGAGGGCGCCGTCGACGCCTCCCTTGGAGAGCATCATTATCCCGACTAGCATGTCCCTACAGACGCCCCTCGAGATCAGCATCTTCAAGAGTATGGTTAGGGAGCCGAACATCGCAGCGTAGCCCAGGACCCAGGAGTCCAGCGTGTTTACATATATTCCGAGGCCTGCGAAGAACAGAGGTTCGAAGAACCCGTAGGTGAAGGCCTTAATCCTGTCCGTGATGTCGGGCCTCTCCTTGAGGTAGGGTTCTGCGAACAGGCCTAGGGCCAGGGCTATGAGGGCCGCGTTAAACCCTGTGAGTTCGGCTATATAGCCGGCTAGGAGGATGATCCCTATAATGACAGCGAAGGGCGCCTCTCGGGCTGAGACGTACTCCTCCACAAACATGAGTAGTCTGTAAAACACATATTTTCCGAAGAGGTAGAAGAGGGCCAGAAGCAGCGCGATGTAGGCGAAGCTCAGGAGCGGCGATATGCCTGTCTCCGAGATTGTGTTGAACACCACTACGGCCGTAACCTCCACTAGGATGCCCAGCAGGAAGGCGTCCTTGCCTGTCCTAGTGGATATCAATCCTGTATCTATGAGGGTTTTCACCATGGGTCCCGCGCTGACGGCCCCCATGATTACGCCGATAATGCCGCTCTCCAGGAGGCCCAGCCCCATGACCCTGTAGGCAAAAAGGGTTACGCCCGCCGCTGGTACGGCGAATATTATGGCGCTCCTCGCAACCATGCCTATAGCCCTTCTGCCGAGAAGCTCTAGTTCCCTGAACTCCTCGGCTCCTGCCAGGAAGAGGAGGAAGTTGATGCCCAGCGCTGTGAACAGTGCCAGGTAATTCCTGCTATCGATCTGCACTATGTTGAGACCGCCGGGGCTTAGCAGTATTCCTACAATTATGGCGCCTATAAAGCCTGGAAGCCTCAGCCTGCTGAACAAGTCTTCGCCAATCTTGGCTAGAAGCAGAACTAGGCCAAGCACCATGGCTGAGTATGCGAGTACCTCCACCCAGACACACCTCTAGGAAAGGCCGTTCCCGGCTCACCTTCAGCTCTCTTTGTGTCTCAGCGCTGTGGAAGAGTTAGGAGGGGCAAGATATAGTGACCCGAACCGAAATAAAACTATTCACCAGGCGCAACACGATAAAACCCGTATAGCCATAAGATACCCGAAGGGGTGGTATGGCTGACCAGCCGCGTCGACCAGCTTTACAGCATCATGGGCTCTACGGAGGCGGCAGACTATGCGTTGAGGGAGGCACTAGGTATCATTAGGGAGGCGGGTAGCATGAAGGAGCTTAGGAGGGAGCTCGCCCACTTTGCAGCCAACGTGATAAAGGCTAGGCCCACTTCGGCATTGATGCTCAACACCTTTCGGGACATCCTAATAACCCTAAGAAGTCTTGAGGGGGGCCTTGACGAGGCTAAGAAGCTTCTCGCCGAGAAGGTGGAGTCATGGATAACTAGGGCGAAAGAGGCTGTGGAGAGACTTGCCGAGATAGGGGCTAGGAGGATACCTGACAAAACAAGGATCCTGACCCACAGTTATAGCTACAGCGTCATAAGGACCTTGGAGAAATGCGTTACCCAAGGTAAGAGGATAGAGGTGGTGGTTACAGAGTCGAGGCCCACTGGTGAGGGATTAGCCACGGCGGAAACTCTAGCATCAAAGGGCATCCCGGTAACCCTGATAGTAGACTCTGCAGCCAGGTTCGTCATGAAGGACATAGACCTCGTCCTCCTGGGCGCCGAGGCCATAGCCGCCAACGGCGCCGTCGTCAACAAGATCGGGTCAAGCCTCATAGCCCTCGCAGCCCACGAGGCACGCAGAAGGGTCTTCATAGCAGCTGGAACCTACAAATTTAGCGTGGAGACGGTGTTCGGCGAACTCGTAGAAATCCCCAGCCTGCCGCCAAGCACCGTGCTCAGCAGAGACGAGCTAAAGCTGCTCGGTGAAGACTATAGGGCATGGTTCCCCCTGATGGACGTGACGCCGCCCGAATACATAGATGCAATAATAACCGAGATGGGGATGGTTGCACCGGAGGCGGTACCCCTAGTTCTAAGGGAACTCTACGGTGCCTGGCCTCCAAGGCTACCCGATATTGATGAGCTACTCGAACAGCTCTCCAGGTGAGATGGTTGTTCCGGGTTCCGGAAGAAGTAGCCAGTATCGCCAGAGACATTAAAGGAATGAAAATACGTGGTGCTGGCAAGATAGCTAGGGCGGGTGCGGAGGCCCTAAAGATAGCTGCACAGAGGTACGAGGGCCCTACGGATCCAGAGAGGTTTAAAGGCTACATGGAGCAGGTGGCACGTTACATCGTCTCAACCAGGCCTACAGCGGTTTCCCTGCCCAATGCCGTCGCCTTCGTCATGAAGCAGCTAAGGGAGGCTGCTGGCGGCTTTAGAGAGCTGGTTGACACCGTGGTTAGGGCAGCCGACGACTTCATTAGAAACAGTCTAAGGGCCGTCGAAACCATAGGTAGGATCGGGGCCCGGATGCTGAGAAGCGGAGACACCGTGCTGACTCACTGCCACAGCACGGCTGCTCTATCAATACTGGTGACGGCCAAGAAGACGGGGAGGGAAATAAAGGTGTACACCACCGAGACGAGGCCCAAGTTCCAGGGAAGGATAACCTACAAACAGCTTGTCGAGGCCGGCGTGGAGGCTATCCAGATACCAGACTCGGCTGTGAGGAGCATCATGAAGAGGGTTGATAAGGTGGTCGTCGGCGCCGACACTATAACGAGTGATGGAGCCCTGATCAACAAAGTAGGTACCAGCCAAGTGGCACTGGCAGCCCACGAGGCCCGAGTCAGGCTTTTCGTGGCAGCAGAGACCTACAAGTTCAGCCCCGCCTCTGTTCATGGGGTTCCAGTCCTAATAGAGGAGAGACCTCCCGACGAGGTTGTACCCGCCGAGTGGCTGAAGAGAAACCCGGGTGTTAAGATCAGGAACCCGGCGTTCGACGTGACGCCGCCCGAATACATAGATGCAATAATAACAGAAGTCGGCGTTATACCGCCCAAAGCTGCAGCCATCGTTCTGAGGGAATTATTCGGCTACAGCTACGAGGCTGAGAAGCTAGTACTTGTAGCGGCGGAGCACGACGAGGCAGGCGTCTACTACTAGGCTGGGTCTTCTCAGACTAGGGGCATTTATCATCCCCCAGCGGGGTCAACGGTAATACCAGTCATCATTCCAGGTGTTTCACCCAGCAATTATTAGGCGGGCCCACTTCTTAGCGTACTGCTTAACTATGAGAGCCGTCCTTCCAGCAGCGCCGCGCTCCATGCAGGGTGTTTCCACCTCACGGCCGTCCACAAGGATAGCGACGACTTTAGCCTTGTTGTTGCCGCACTCTTCAAGCGACACGGAGCTTATCCTGCCCCAGGCGGCCAGCCCTTCGAGATGTATGCTGGTCACCTCTTCCCTCACGGCCTCTTAAGCCTCCCCAAGGTTGATCTCGTGCCTGGAGGGCTTAAGCATTTTACGCCGTCTCCCCTGTTTTGACCTTGAGGAGCTCGGCAGCGTCTTCGAGCGCTCTTCTCTTCTTTTCAGGATCCTCTGAGAGGTAGGCTTCGTATAGCTTCGCGTTCAGGATGTAGAGGTCTTTCACGTCCCGGGCTAGTCTGGAAAGCTGGTCTTCCACCTGCCTTAACCTCGTGTTGAGGGAGTCCAGCACCACTTCCACAGCAGCTATGAACTCGTCCACGTCCAGATGGTGGTGGTGCTCATGTTCATGCTCGTGCCCATGTTCGTGGTGGTGTTCGTGGAGCCGTTCTTGGACCTCCTCGACGACTCTTTGAATATCGTCTTCTTTCTTGGGAAGTGTCATTCTAGACTTCTTTTTCTCTGCCAACACAGCTACCCAGGATACGCGGGTAGCCGTGGTTTATATTTGATTGCGCGGCTGCGTTGCCATGCTGATACATTTATACCTTAAACATTATGTATATCTAGCGAGGATCAACCATGCTTAGGTCCTCTACCCTCACACTTCTATTCCTGCTGGCGCTGGCCTTGGCCGTTCTAATAGCTGCCCAGGGGGCCCAGGCGTCGAGCACGGCCTTTCCCGGACTCGTGCCTACCAATATACATGGAATATACAGGGTGCAGGGGGTGGAGGGCCCGCTTCTCGCATACCCGCTGGGGACCGGCGGGTTGGCGTATGCTACTAAAGAACACCTCTACATAGTGGGCCGATGGGTCGGCGAGTATGGGTTTAGAGGCTTGCCCACCGTTATGAAGGGCTATGGAGGCATCATCGTTTTTGGCACAAGTTTAGGCGACCTTTACGTATATAACGGGTCTAGCCTTACGCTGACCTTCGTCTCTACACTTAGAGATTCTGTTTCCGACGCATATATTGACCAGATGAGGAGCATTATAGTGACGCTCGACAGCCGAGGGATAATTTACATATATAAGCTTGGAACGGAAGGAAGGTTCGAGGCCGGAAGCCCTGGACAAGAAGGGACCTCAAGACTTGCCGAGCTGCTGGCACAAAACCCCGACCTCAGGTCAAGCGTCTTGCAGAATCTGGGCGCCGAGCTCGTAGCTGTAGAGCAGCTCTCATTTAGCCAGATCAGGGCACCGCTGGAGTATTCGGCGCTTACGGCACGTGGTGAGGACTCGACACGGCTTGTAGCCCTGATAGATGCAAGTATAAAGGTCTCGACAAACGGTAAATCTAGCGTGGTGGACACGCCTATTCTGGCGGTCTTCAACGCCTCTAAGGCGCCATTCCCGCCTGACGTCTTAACGGCTGCCGCGCTCCCAGGCTTTGTAACCCTACTGGACTCTGCAGTGGTTGGCAACAAACTATACACAGTGTTGGCCGGGAAAGGAATGCTTTACATCTACATGGGAAGCCAGCTTGCATGGAAATACTACCTCGGCGAGGAGCCCATAAACGCGGTGATCTTCCCCACCCCTTACGGTGTAAGGCTTCATGTGTCGACTTCCAAGGGAAACCTATATGTTTTCACAGTTGCTGGCCAGGAGGCAGCTCTTCTCAGGGTTATACCTGTGACTGAGGGACCATTAAGGCTTGCAAGGCTCCCTGGCCTAGTGCTGGGCTACGATAGGCAGAATCTATACTGCTTTGATCCGCAGGGAGAGGGTGTGTGGAATGGCTTTAGGGGCGTCCCTCTGGGCAGCATTGTTGGCGCCTCCACTGATCCCGTGGAGGGGGCTCTGACCGTCTATGGCTCCTCGCTCTACTACTCATCCTCTCCCAGGCCGGAGCTTGCCAGGCTCGAGGTTGAAATTCACGTACCCTCAGGGGTGCCCCTTCTCGGAGCCACCTTGAGAATGGCGGGAGGCGAGAGTGTGGCTGAAGGGTTCTCCACATTCTATGTCCAGCCAGGCCTACACTACATAGTGTCGATAGACTCTCCCGTTCTCGGCGAAATCTCGTCCGAACCATTCCTCATGCCCTCCACTGGCATGAAGCTTGTCCTAGAGCCCCCAGTAGTGGAACCCTCTATACTGGTCCTCAGCTCAGGCGATCCCCTCAACATAACCGAAGGGCCTGTTGAGGGGGCACGGGTCACCATGACACTTCAGACAGCCCCTGGGATAAGCTATACAGGCTATACGGATAAGAACGGCCTGGTGCACCTGGAGGCCCCGGGCTACGGTGAAACCAGGTTCATCAGAGGCGGAACGTACAAAATAGTTGTCGAGGCCGAGGGATTCAGGACAATGACTAAATATGTAACCTTGATGCCCGTAGGGAACAATACAGCCATACGCCTCGAACTGAAGCTTAGCCCCATAATAGACTTCGTACACATTGTCCTGAAGGATGCTGTAAGGGGCATCAATGTGCAGGATTCCCTCACCATGACAATAAGGTGGCCTTCGGGAGAGGTTGAGCTGGAAGTGAATAGTACTGTGAGTCTAGCCTTACCGCCCGGAACCTACAGCGTCACTATACGCAGCGAATACTATGAACCACTAACGGCAACAGTAAGTGTGCCTGGAGACGTGACCCTTACCATGAAGCCCATCACCACGCCAGTCAGGATTCTTGTAACAGATACTCTGGGTCGGAATGTACCTAACGCTGCACTAACGTTCCTGGATCCTCACGGATATACAGTTGAGGCAATATCGGACGAAAAGGGCGGTGCAACGGTCGAACTTCCGCTTCCGGGCCCATACAGGGTGAGGGCCGATGCGGAAGGCTATCTAGAGGCTGAGGCAGAATTGGACCCTAGGGTGACTAGAGAGCTAGTGCTAGTACTGCGGCCCGTAACCTTCAATGTTGCAGTCGTTCCCAGCGACCCCTATACAGGGGAGATGGTGCCTGCAAAGATAACCATAACTAGCAAGTTCCTCTCCCTCGAAGCTGTGCCTGGCGAGAGCGTCTCCTTGCCAATGGGAACATATACCGTTATAATAACTGCTAACGGCTACAAGGAATTCAGAGGAACACTTAATGTGAACATGAGCGGTGAATACCGCTTCGCTCTGGAAAGGGCAGAGTATAGGCTGGACTTAATTATCGTGGGCTACAGGGATAAGCCCGTTAAGGCCAAGGTAATGCTTGAGCCTCAGGAGCCCATAGAGCCCGTCGAACCCCTCGAGGTTAAGGGAGAACTAACAGTAGTTCTAACGAGGACTACCTATAAATTACGGGTAGAGGCAAAGGGCTATGAACCCTTGGAGCGAACAGTCGTCCTTACCAGTGATCTAAGGCTTACTCTGAAGCTTAAGCCTACCCTTACAACAATACTTCTCGGAAACTTAACATATATCGTGATCCTAGCCATACTGGTTGGAATAGGCTACGGCGCATATAGAATGTATAGGGTTTATGTGGAGAAGAGGGGGAGAAGAGCAGAGAAAGAGGAGGAGGAACTTGAACTGCCTGAATTCGGCTTTTAGCCTCCGACCTACTGTGCTCTGACCACGATCGAGTCCTTAAATCCGCTGGGCAGAGAGACTTCGACCCTGTAATAGTAGCCCTTCCTCAACGTGAAGGTGTATTTCGCCGTCATATAGCCTACCTCCCCTGGAGACAAGGTGCTGCTGCTTGAGGGTGTGAGCTGGCCGATCAATGTGCCGTCGCTCATGTTGTACACGTAGATGCGAGTCTCGTTCAGGTTGATCATAACGTCTCCAAGATTTCTAACATAGACCAGTATTTGTTTACCTGTAGTGTTTATCCTGGCAGCCTCTATAGATATCCTCTCATTGGTCTGAACGCTGCTTGTCTTGCTCGCTGAGGATAGCCCCGTAACCCAGGCATATATTATGACTGACGCAGAGATCGCTATGAGGATGAGCAGCAACGTGGCAACAACGGGTGACACGGATTTTCTGAGCCTACGTTTTTGGCTCATAATGAGTCAACCATTATAATTTAACTTGGCAGATAGCAATAAAGATTTTTGTCAGAACAATCTACACAATAATGATTAGGACATATAAGCACCGTACCGGTGGGGTTTAAGGGCTTGGTTGAGGCGGAAGAACAGCAACTTGAAAGCGTTGTGGAGGCTCTTGACGAGTCTGCAGTAAAGCTTCTATTCAGGCTAGCCGACCAGATGATCATAGTGCCCGAGGTAAGCCTTACGGGAATCAGGTATCCCATGCTACGCGATCTGGACGACTGGGGCCGCGCCTTAAGGGTTTTGGAGAAGCATGGCTTCGTTGAGAAGATAATTTATACGCGCCTCGTTACCTGCCCGGCCTGCGGTTCAACCAACGTTGCAACCCAGTATAGGTGCCTTAGGTGTGATAGCTACAATTTGGAGAGAACTAAAATAGTGCAGCACTTAGTGTGTGGCTACACGGACACAGAAATAAGGTTTGAAAAGTACGTTTGCCCCAAATGTGGCCTTAGGATAACGGCTCCGGAGGCCGAGCTTCTCTCCCTCGGCGTAGTGTACGAGTGCCTGGAATGCGGCTCACGTACCTCTAGGCCTAAAATGGTCCACCTCTGCATGGAATGCGATAACGTTTTCACCTACCGCGAGGCCTCGTATAGGCCGGTTTACGCCTTCAAGGTGACCGACAAGGGTAGGAGGCTGGTGTCACGAGAGCTTGTGAGAAGTGTGGTTAAGAAGGTCTTCGAGGCCGAAGGCCTCAGGGTGGAGGAGGATGCAGAGCTTCCGGGAATGTCTGGTGTTAGCCACAAATACACGCTCGTGGTCCGTAAGGACGGGTCTCCGATAGCGGCTATAGACATAATACTGGGCAACGAAGCAGAGGTCCTGGATGCCATGGTTAAACGTATGGACCTTTCCCCCGACGTTGAATATATTATTATAACGGACAACAAGGAAGCTATAGCGAGCAGGATAGCAGGCTCGTCCAACATCAGAATTCTTGACCGAAGAAACGTTGATGCCATGGTGGAGGAGCTAAGGAGTATTGTTAAGGCTTCTCAGAAGCTATAGCGGTATAAACCTGTCTCCCCAAAGCACGACGGCTGTCCCGATGGCCAGGAATATGAGGGCGTAGGTTAGGCCGTAGACCATCCTCCCCCTGATTATCTTCCCGGCAAGCATGCCTGAGAATATAGATACCTCCAGCGCCGAATAATACATGGCTGCCTTGAAGGCTGAAGGATTTATTGTAAGTGCACCCTCTAGTCCCGGTAGGGCCGATATGGTTGCTGAGAGCTTCAGGAGGAATGCCGCTGCCACGTAGAACACTACAAGGGCCACGAGGATCACGTAGAGGTAAGGCTTCATTGCTGCTGCCCGGTGGGAGTCGAAGTCTCTAAGCCTTGTACTATAGTCTGCCGCCAGGCTAATCACGTCCCCCACTTTGCCCCCGGACTCGTAGGCCTCTACAAGGATGTAGAGCATTCTCCTAATATCCCTAGGAAGTCCCTGGACAGCCTTTTCATAGGCCTCGTAGGGGGTTAGGCCTCCCGCAATGCCCTGGACAAACCTGTTGAGTACCAGTCTCAGCCTTAGCGAAACCTTCAGGCTGGCCTGCATAAGGGCACGCGTTAAGGTTTCACCCGACCTTATTAGGGAGGCCACCTCTCGCAGGAGTTTGGGTACATCGGCCCTCATAGAGTTCTCGGCCCTATGCTCCAGCTCGTAGTATATGGCAAAGGGCGCCAGGAAGACAGCTACATATATCGTTATGGACATCAGGGTGCCTACACGGTACGGCAGGGGTATCCCCACGTTCACGGTTTCTAGTGACACCATGCCTGAACTCACCGTGATGAGCAGCGCTATGGCCAACATAGCGATACTCGTTGCAAGGACTCGGAGACGCTCCGGGATCAAGTCTCACGCACCCCCGAAACCGCGGCGTCGACCATGATGATGATGGCTGCAAAGAATAGTGGCAGAATCACAAACATTATGAGACCCATAAGCATCTGTGGGTTGAAAGGCATGGTGCCTATCCCTCCCAGAAACATGAGTATTATAGATGTGAGCAGGGGCATAACCACCCCGATGGCTATATACAGTTCCATGAATAGGGAAAGATCGTCTACCAGTTTCTTTAACTTCGCCTCAAGGTTCTTTATCGATTCGTCGAGTAAACCCTTCAAGTACTCGGAGACGCCGTAGCCGCTTTCGATAACGGAGGACATGCCTGCCAGCGAGTGGGAGAGCTGGCGGCTAGGCGTGACCTCGGCTGCTTTGCGTAGAGCCTCAGAGGGACTATAGCCCAGGCTTATCAGCTTAGTTGCCAGCTCGAACTCAACATCTATGCCTGTGAGATGCCGGCTTCTATAGGCCTTGGATATTAATAGTATTGGTGGAAGCCCCGCAACGGAGAGCGCAGCTAGTATAGAGTAGAATGCTGGCAGCCTAGCGTCTATGAGGCTAGCGCGGTTCCCGTACATCAGTACTGGCATGTATATCAGGGCTGCGAACACTAGGGAACCCGCAGCAAAGCCTGCAAGCAGGCTCAATATTAGCAGCGGGAATCCCCGCATACCTGCGGCAGGCACCATTAGTTGCAGGTAGAAGTAGAAGATTATGGCTACGGCGATGGTCATGGCAGGAGTCAGCATTGTTAGAAGTGCAGCGTATACCCGGTAGGGCAGCCTTATCCCGGCGCCCACGAGGTACTTCTCGAGCCACCTAAACCTTGCATAGATGATGTTGTAAAGTGAGGTTCTTCTGGCCAGCCTGTAGATGGCATAGAGGGGTCCCCTCACAGCCATGCCCTACACCTACTTCACCTGGCCATCGAGGCGCTGGCTATGCTATAGACGTCCTCTGGGTGTCTCAGGTATTCCCTGATGATCTTGACGAACTCCTCGTTGCTTCTAACCACCTTGGTGGCCCATTCAAGGACCACCGCCCTCCTCTGTAGCTCCATCTCTACCTGTTCCCTGGTCCAGCCCCTTCTGTTGGCCACGAGTTCCATAACGATACTTCTCCCCTTATAGACCCAGGTATCGGAGGCAGGGTCCCATTCGTAGACCTTGTTTAGGACCACTTGGTCCGTCTCGGGCTCGTAGCCGACTATCTCGGTGACATCAACCAATCTCCTCATTATGCCCTCCTCTCTGAGAAACCTCCTCATCGTGATTATCGCCTTGATTGAGGGCATAAGGCTCTTAGGTATATTGATGGGGCGTGTGGTTAGCCTTCTTATGGCTTCCTCCGGGTTGTCGGCATGGAATGTGGTTAGGCCTCCGTGGCCCAGGGCTGTTGCCTGGAAGAAGGTGTAGGCCTCCTCGCCCCTGATCTCGCCAACTATGATATAATCGGGCCTCTGTCTTAATGCTGACTTCAGGAGGTCGAAAAGAGTTATATCCTGTACTCCTGGCTCGAAGCTAGGCCTCGTGACCAGCGAAACCCAGTTGTCGTGGATCAGCCTTAGCTCGGGGGTTTCCTCCACCGTTACAACCTTGGTTTCCGGCGGTATGAGCATCGATATGGCGTTCAGCAGCGTGGTTTTGCCCGCAGCCATCGCCCCGACTATCATCATGCTGGTAAGCTCCGTTACTGCAAGCCAGAGATAGGCGGCGACCGTGGGGTTAAGTGTGCCGAATTTTATCAGGTCGGCCAGACTGTAGAACTCCTCGCTGAACCTTCTTATGGTGAAGTTTGCCCCCCTTCTCGACACTATGTCGAGGTTCATGTGGACCCTATAACCCTTGGGGGGTAACGGCCCCTCAGCTATGGGTTTAGCAGCCGAGATGTCTTGGCCAGCCCTTATGGCCAGCCTCCTCACGAAGGCTATCAGTTCCTCAGGATCTTCGAATACAACGTTGGTTGTAAGCCACCCGTAGTCTCGGTGGTAGACGTAGACCGGTACACCTGCACCGTCGCAGCTTATGTCCTCCACGTAGGGGTCCCTGTATATGGGATCTATGGGGCCATACCCCACTATGTCGCGGAGTGTGTAGTACAGGACTTTTCCAAGGCTGTTCCTAGGGGCCTTCACACCGTATCTACGTAGAAGCTGGAGGATCTGCTTTGCAATGGTTTTGGAAGACTTGGAAGAGTCGCCCACGAGGACCTCCAAGCCCAATACTCCCTCCTCGATAAGCAGAGTTTTGATCGTCTTGAGCAGTTGCTCCTCCTGTTCGTCCAGCACAGGTTCAATCACTTTGTACCGGTAAATCCCGTGCTCGTCAACGTATATCAGTACGGCGGCGTAGGGCGGGTTGACATGGTAGAAGCTCAGCACCTCGCCTGTAACCCGCAGCTCCTCCTCCTGGATCACCAACAGTTTCAACCCTAAGTAATTTATAATGACGCCCGGTGATATAGCTTAGCTTCCCAAGCCAGCTATAGTCTTGTCGTGCTCTCGAAGGCTATGCCACGCCCAGTTATCCTGTAGTTAACCTTAATGTCCCTGGAGAACCTCTTCGAGGCCCTCAGCAACATCGTTCTTTCGAAGCCTAGCGGCGTCTCGGTTGCGCGGAACTCTACTACAAGCTCTGAGAGCTTAGCTATCCAGGAATATGCCTGGGGTTTGACGACGTCCTTATCTAATACGAGGTACGTTATCACGCGTCTTCCCATCATTTTTCTAAGATAGTTGTAAAGGTGGGAGAAGTCGAGCTCAGCTAGGCCGCGGTAGTCCAGTATTATTGCCGAGAACCCCTTAGAGGCTTGCCCCTCTGCTAGGCTGAGACCATCGGTGGGTTCTTCCACGTTTTCCACAATGAGGGTCTTACCCAGCTGCACCCTCACGTTAATCCCGCTGATCTCTAGGAGGTACAGGTAGTCCTCGGGTATGCCCCGATACACGAGCAGCGCCACCATGCTTCCCTCGCTTATAGCCTCTTTGACCAGTGATGCTATTACTGCTGGCATCATGGACTCAGGTGTGCCGATCATCGTGACTAGGCTGCCCTGCGGCACGGGGCCATATGCGTCGCTTAGAACCGGTAGATGCATACGCATGAACCTGAACACTGTGCTCATAGCATTGCATCCCTCCCGAGCCGTCAGGATACTCAATATATAGTGGAGTGCTGAACTACTAGAAGGTTGCGCACCTGCAGGGTGTGGAGCGTTGCTGGAGGATACATGCTCCCGCTATGAATGGTGTGGCACGCTGAGCCGCGTGATTAAGGAGGCTCTGGGCCACGACCCCGTCCACGGCTACCCCCACGTGGTCCGTGTAGCCGAGCTAGCTCTGAAGATATCTAGGCTCGTCGGCGGTGTGGACGAGGAGGTTGTTCTAGCAGCTGCGCTTGTCCATGACATCGGTAGGCCCCTGGAAACGGAGAGAGGCAAGCACCATGCAGCTATAGGCGCAGAGTTGGCGCCAGGAATCTTGAGGAAAGCGGGGTTCCCCGAGGCCAAGATCCCTAGTGTAGTAGAGGCTGTGCTGGCGCACAGCTTCTCCCTAGGCGCGGAGGCTGGCAGCCTTGAAGCCAAGATACTCAGCGATGCCGACAAGCTCGACGCTATAGGAGCCGTTGGCGTGGCCAGGGCCTTCATTGAGGGTGATAGGCGTGGCAGAGGCTTTGAAGGCACGTTAAGGCATTTTGAGGAGAAGCTGCTCAGACTCAAGGATCTCATGTACACGGAGCCTGCCAGGAGGATGGCCGAGGAGAGGCACAGATTCATGCTGGCATTCCTAGAGGAGTTTCTTAAGGAGACAGGTCTGCTGGGACACTTTTATAGCCTTATGGACAGTACCTAGCCTGGTGCCCGGTTTTGGTTAAGTTGATCTACTTAGTCCTGGACGGGGCTGCCGATAGCCCTTCGAGCGGTAAAACCCCTCTAGAGGAAGCCCATACTCCCGGCCTCGACGAGTTGGCCAGACACGCGAAGATGGGGGTCCATTATAGTATAGCTCCCGGCGTCGCGCCGGAGAGCGACGCCGCCGTCCTAAGCCTCCTAGGGTATGACCCTGAAAAACACTATACTGGCCGGGGGCCGCTGGAGGCCCTGGGTGCTGGAATACGGATCAGGGAGGGCTACGAGGTTGCGTTCAGAGCCAACTTCGCCACGGTTGACGAAGAGACCCTTGAACTGGTTGATAGGAGGGTTGGTCGAAGCTTGACTTCGGAGGAGGCGAGGCTACTGGCAGAGGCTCTCGACGGCATGGAGCTTGACGGAGGCCACGCCTACGCCAGGGTGAGGGCCACTATAGGTCACCGGGCAGTTGTGGTGCTGGGACACAGGCGCTACAGGCTGAGCGGGGACGTTGATAACACGGACCCAGCGTATGTCAGGAGGGGAAGTATATCGGAGGCCGTGCCTAATCCGCCTCGCAGGGTGAGGGAGGCTAGACCCCTAAAGGACACTGAAGAAGCTAGGCTAGCAGCGAAGCTGGCCAACGAGTTCACATGGAAGTCGCACGAAGTGCTGAAAGCCCACCCAGTGAATCTGGAGAGGGTGCGGCGCGGCCTGCTCAAGGCAAACATTGTTCTCCTCAGGGACGCTGGCTCGGAGACGCCGAAGCTGAAGCCCATTAGCGAGAAATACGGCATGCGGTTC
>JALURJ010000115.1:0-4131 GCA_027016915.1 Desulfurococcales archaeon
AGCTACCGTGAGGTAGACTATATCCAGCGAGTAATCATACACTACGCTATACTTAAGTGCCTGTGCAGCTCCTAAGGCGTAAGCTGAAACCCTCAAAGCATAGCCGGGCCCGGGGGTCACTCTCTCCCCCTTTACTAGGTATAATAGTATGAGGGCTGGGATCATCGGGTAAGCCTCGAGGACAGCCAGCGAGACCACGTCAGCCAGGCTGGTCTCAACCTTGTACCATGGATGTATTATGCCAACCCTGTCCAGGTACCTATAGATGAATGCCACAGAGCCCGAGAACACTGTATAGAGTAGTAGAGCGAAGGCGATACAGTAATCAAGCCCCACACCGGGCCTCCCCGGCCCTAACTGCGCTAGGATCAGCAATCCCGACCCTAGGACTATTAACGAGGCTAGGATCCTCAGGGGCCCTAGCAGGGAGGCCAGGGGGGACAGGGCTAGCAATACGAGGGCAGCCATCCCCATGGGGCTCTCCGAGATCTTGTAGGCAGTATAATAAGATAGAATAAGGAACGGCAGAACTGCGAGGTGCTCCAGGATCCTATACTCGAAGGCCGGGCGGAAGCTCCTTACCATAATATTGGCGTAGAGCTCCACAGCTCCAACGGCGGCCGTCACGGCTAGGGAGGACGCCAGGGCGGCCGTGGCTAGACGCTTATCCTCTAGCCTCCGAGCCCTGAGAGCGAGCCCCAGGCCCACTAGGCCATAGACTAGAGGCTTTAGGGGGTGGACCCTCGTACCCAGGTATGAGAGTGAGAGGGCTAAGGCTGAAGAGGAGGATAGAAGCGAGAGCCCTGAGAGCCAGTACCCGCTCTCGCCACCTTTTCTGATAGCGTATACCATTAATAGAACTAGTACTGCAGGATAAGTATACTCCACGAGTAGGAGGAAAGCCTCCCGAGGCCCCGAAGCACCCGGCCCAAGCCGGGATCCTAGGAGCCCAGCCCTGAACGCTATGCCAGCCAATATTGACCCTAAGAATATAGCGGATAACAGGACTACTAACTCAAGCCTAAGCCTCCCCCTGGAGGTGGGTGATACACTAGAGTTCCGGGGGCCCAAGTGTGGCCACCAACGATTATGGTTAGTTGTTCGGCCTTAATTAATATATATGTTCACAGTACAATTATGTACGGGGTCGTACAAAATAGGTTGCCGTGGATGCTGGTATTACCGTGCATTTCAGCTCCTACCCAGCTCCCTACGCAGGAGGCTGAGGAGCCCGCCAGCCTCGAGGATCCTTAATGCTATGCCTCTAGGGGTCTCGCATACTATCTCCAGTCCTCTATCAGGGACTAGGAGTCTCCCCATCAGTAGATCCAGCTCCACATGTTCCCAATGCCTTATGGCATCCCTCGCTCCGGGACAGATAGCCACTGGTAGCCCGTTATTCACGGCGTTCCTATAGAAGATCCTGGATATGCTATCAGCTACCACAGCCCTCACGCCAGCCGCCTTGAGCGCTATCACCGCCTGCTCCCTGCTACTTCCCATGCCGAAGTTCCTGCCAGCTACTATGATCACCCCCGCGCGGGCCTTCCCATAGAACTCGGGGTCTAGGGGCTCGAGAGCATGCCTAGCCAGCTCGCTGGGATCCTTAATCACCAGGTAAACGCCGGGTATTATGACATCGGTATCTATGTCATCACCCAGTATATACGCCTTACCCGAGACCCTCAACCAGTTCACCCACGGATGTACCTGGATGGATCAGTTATCCTGCCCTCGACAGCCGAGGCCGCCGCTGTAGCCGGGCTTGCCAGGTAGACCCTTGAGGCTGGGTCACCCATCCTACCCTTGAAGTTCCTATTACTAGTGGATACAGCGACCTCCCCAGGCCCTAGGACCCCGAAGTGGCCTCCCCAGCAGGGGCCACAAGTGCCATAGGCTACCACGCAGCCCGCGCTGGCTAGTACGGATATTACTCCCTCAGCGAGGAGCCTCTGGTAGACCCTCCTGGAGGCTGGTATAGCTATGCATCTAGTCCCCTCGCGGACCCTCCTCCCCCTAAGGATCCTAGCGGCTAGCCTGAAGTCCTCCTCCCTCCCATTAGTGCAGCTGCCAAGGAACACCACATCTACCTCCTTGCCCTCATGCGATGACACAGGCTCAACATAATCCACCCTATCAGGCAGGGCTAGCATTGGCTCCACGAGGCTAGCCTCAAGTGTATACTCGTCATAGTAGCTGGCTCCGGGGTCGGGTTCCAAGGGCTTCACGCTAACACCTAAGGACTCGTAGTACTCGATAGTCATGCTATCAACAGGGAACAAGGCTGCTTTAGCACCCATTTCTGTGGCCATGTTAGTTAGCGTCATCCTGGAGGAGACGCTAAGCCTGCTGACGAGGGGCCCCGTAAACTCTATTGACTTATAGTTTGCCCAGGACGAGCCCTGCTCACCCAGGATCGCTAGTGCTAGATCCTTCGCTGTCACGTAAGGCTTAAGCTCACCCTCAAGCACTACTTTGACTGCCTCAGGGATCCTCAGCCAGATCCTACCCGTTGCTATGGCGTAGGCTATGTCGCTGGAGCCCATTCCAGTAGCGAAGGCCCCCACAGCTCCTATGGTTGTTGTGTGGCTATCCGAGGCTACTACGAGGTCACCCGGCCTGGCTAGGCCCTCCTCCACTATGACCTGGTGCATGATCCCGTATCCTACATCAGCTAATATAGCTCCTAGGCGTCTGGCGAATCTCCTCAGCTGCATGTGCACTTCAGCATAGCGCTTACTAGGCGGAGGCGCCGCGTGATCCAGGAAAACAGCTAGCCTCCCCTTGAACCCAGGCTTCTCCACGCCTAAGTCTTCGAGTATATCCACGACTATATGGCCTAGTATATCGTGGATCCCTATAAGGTCAGGCTCTACCTCGACGACCTCGCTGGGGGCTACAATACCCCCTACCTTAGCTGTTAGTATCTTCTCAGTCATAGTGAGGCTCTGCACCAGGCTCACCCCCCAGAAAGGCTGCGCTACTGACTCCTACCTAGCACCCTCTTAGCGAACTCTATGAGGCCCTCTAGGTCCAGGGCGTCTACTCTATCGTATTCTCTCCTGAGCTTCCTAGCGATTAGCCTAGCCTCCTCATCGCTCACCCTTAGACCTGCAGTCTCAAGTGCTAGCTTAACTGAACGAGGCCCACTGAGCCTGCCGAATCGTAGTGCCCTCTCGCCACCTAGGATCCCGGGGTCGAATCCCTCAAATGACCCAGGATGCCTGAGTGTAGAGTACACGTGTATATCGGATACATGCGTGAATGCGTAATCCCCTATGATGGGCTTGAGCGGGTATATATTCACGCCCAGGACCTTTAGGGCCTTCCTAACCAGTGGTATGAGCCTCTCATACTTCACGCCAGTCCTGTATAACCCCTTAACCCTAGCTATAGCGGCCAGCTCCTCCAGGGGGGTGTTCCCCAACCTCTCACCTATACCTCCGAGCGTCACCTGGACTTCGCGGGCTCCAGCCCTTATCCCCGCTAGAGCATTGCATAGCGCCAGGCCCAGGTCGTTGTGTAGGTGTAGTCCCACGCTCGGGGCCCCCTCCTCGAGTGCAATCTTGACGAGCCCCTCTACGTCCCAGGGCATGGCTATACCCAGCGTATCAGCTAGCACTACTTCTTCAGCACCGGCTCTAACGCTAACCCTAACGGTCTCCCTTAGCTCGCCCTCGCCCATCCTGGGGGCGTCGGTCACAGCCACGTAGACCCTCAGGCCTCGGGAGGAAGCATGTCTCACGGAGTCCTCGAGCCTCCTGAGGGCCTCACTCCTAGAGACGCCCATGATAGCTCTCAACTGCGCCTCAGAGCCTGGTATGAACACCTGGACTATATCAGCCCCCGATTCTGCTACGAGGTCTACATCCCCCCTCACGGCTCTGGCGAAGCCGCTTAGCTCGGTCCTGGATACCAGTTCTCTAGCCCTCTTGTATACCTCGACATCCTCGGGCTGAGCCCTCGGGAACCCCGCCTCGACTACGTCCACTCCCAGTTCATCGAGGATCCCTATCACCTTAACTTTAGCTTCAGGCGTGATCCTAGCCAGTGGCGACTGGCTTCCCTCCCGAAGCGTTGTATCGTAGAGTCTAATGTATGGGGCTTGCATCATATCACACCCTCCCTCTC
>JALURJ010000115.1:4141-5176 GCA_027016915.1 Desulfurococcales archaeon
ACGTTACAACACCGCTATTCATGACGGGGTATAAGGTGGTCGATCCCGGCAGCGGTGGCCTGCCGGGATCGACCACCTTATACCCCGTCATGAATAGCGGTGTTGTAACGTAGAGAAGCTCCTCACCCTCCAGTCCCTTGCCCTGCCTTAGGATCCCACGGGATAGGAGGTAGTCATCCTCAAGCAGCTCGCTCACACGCCTTATCGGGGCTACGGGCACGCCTGCCTTCGATAGAATATTCACTACTTCATCCCTAGTGAATCCCCTAAGCCTCTCCTCGATCACGGACTCGAGTAGCTCCTTATGGCTAGCTCTCCCATTATTATCCTGGAACCTCGGGTCTTCTAGTAGGTCATGGAACCCTAGAGACTCGCAGAACGCCTTCCAGTGCTTGTTACTGGTTATGCCTATGAAGACCCAGCCGTCCCTGACACGGAAGGCCCTATAGGGGGACCAGACTGTGTGACCTGAACCTATAGGCTCGGGGTCCCTCCCCCTAATCTGGACGTAGGCTACCCAGTACGCCATCAGCGGTAGGAGGCTGTCGTAGAGCGGGGCCTCTATGTACGTGGGCCTCCTACTTTCATCCCTCAGCGCTATCAGAGTCTGTAGCACAGCGAATATCCCGGCCAGCATGTCAGCTATAGACGTACCCACCCTAACAGGCTCGCCCCCCGGCTGCCCCGTTACAGTCATTATCCCCGAGAGAGCTTGCGCCACCACGTCAAGTGCAGGCCTATCCTCCAAGACCCCCCGGCCGAAGCCCTTTATTGACACGTATATGATTCTAGGGTTGACCTTCGACACGTCATCGAACCCCACACCGAGCCTCTCAGCGACGCCGGGGCCCATATTCTCCAGGATTACGTCGGAGACCCTGGCTAGCCTCAGGTATGCCTCCCTACCTCGGGGATCCTTGAGGTTCAGTGTCACGCTTTTCTTACCCCTATTTAGGGCGTAGAATATCGAAGGACCCTGGTCCGGGAGGTTCCTAGCCACCTCGCCGCCGGGCCTCTCTACCTTAATCACTTCAG
>JALURJ010000116.1 GCA_027016915.1 Desulfurococcales archaeon
ACCCAGCCAGCCACGCGTAGGGCACCCGGGATAGGTTGGCCTTCCAGGTATATGAGGGTGTCCATGTAAGCTGGGTAGAAGTAGCCGGGTTAGGGGTTCGTTACCAGAAAAGCCCCTGGGCGGTACTCCCTTTCGAGCCAGCCTACTCGGCCTCGACGCCTGGTGGAAGCCTTTCGGGCCGGCACCCCTTAGGGCACCTGCACCCTACTTGGCTCCCACTGGGCGTCTTGGCTTTTCGACTGGCTCTACTTGGTTTCCCGCCCAGGGGCATCTAGTTACAGATGCGCGGGGGCTAATATGTTTATCCGTGTATTAAGAGTGGGATTTAATCAAATCTTCACGCAACAAACACGTTCCACGGGGCGCGGTTCTGATCACAGTTCACCCAACCTGCGGAAAGGTTCGCCGCGGGGTGCACAGGGTTAGGGGTGGTGGAAACGGTTAGAGTAGGCCTCCACTATTTCGGCCAGGGCCTCGTAGTATCTCTGCGGGTCCAGCTCCTCCACACCCGCGTGGTCTACGTCGACAATCATTATGGTGTGGAGCCTAGCGTAGGAGAGCTCCTCCATCGAGATGGGTGGGTGCTTGTAGTACCTGTCCAGAAAAGACTTCAGCCTCCCAAGCTCTTCACGGGTCCTCTCCCTGGGAGGCTTGAGGAGTGTGCGGGGTATTAGGGGTGCGTAGAATGGGGGCACAGCTATGCTCATCTTCCCGGCATAGTGGCTGTACCTGGCGATCTTGCTGGCTATCCTGGCCCTAATGTAGCCCGTGGGGTCCAGAGCGTTGCTGGGAGGGGTGAAGCCCGTCTCAACCTCCACCACTATGCTCGAAACACCCCTAACACCGTAGACGTCGCACACCAGGAGGTCTGAGAGCCTATGCTCAACCTCCACCACCTCGTAGCCCCTCCTTATAAGGTAGCCAGCCACCACAAGCTCCATGGCCGAGTGGTTTATCTTCGCGGCGCCCTCTAGGTGGAGGGCTGTGAGCCTCTCGATGATCCCGCTCAGCTCCCCCCTCATCCCCATGCGCTGCGCCAGCTCCTCCAGGTCCCTGCGGAAAACATCTACCCTGGCCTTGACCACTTGTCCTCCCATCAACATGCTTGCCGGTAGGAGCATCTATAAAGAGTGGGGCACCCCAGGCTAGGAGCCCTCGGCCAGGTAGCCCAGCACGGCCTCCAGAACCCTTCCAAGCTCCTCTGGGCTGCAGATCACCGATATGTAGCACCTCTCCTTCCTCGCCCTGACGCGGAGCGCGTAGATCCCTCCGGTCCTCAGCTCCTCGGCCAACACGTTCCTGCCGCCCCTGCAGCTCCACCCGTCCAGATCCCTCCACCCAGGCCCCCGGGCCAGGCCCTTGTGGAGCAGCCTGCCCCAGTAGCTCCCCCTGTTGAGGCACATGATCCCGATGCAGACCTCACCCCGGGGACCCTCAGCCTTAACCTCAACCCTGTCGCCCCGGCCCCTGAGCCAGTCGATAAGCCACATTATAGGGAACTCCCTCTTGCCCAGCAGGAGGGTTACCGAGAGTCTGACTAAGCCCTTCCTGGCGGAGAATACGAAGCCGGACGAGCCCAGCGAAACGTAGTTGGCTGGCTCTCCCAGGAGCCCCGTAAGAGTGCGGAGGAGCCTAGCCTTCCTCCTAACATTGATCCTGTAGCCAGCGCCGAACCAGGCGGCGAACAGTAGGGAGAGAGCAACTATGCTTGTCAGCCCCTGCCCCTGCAAAACATGTACCCCCTCATATCAACGATCAACACACTATATTCTCTTTCCACAGCCCCGCTAATAATAAGAACCTTTAACCACCAAGCCCAGAATAGTTTAAGGCCCCCAGGCCGGAGGAGCCGGGCTTGCAGGAGGAGCACTCAGTCCACGTAGTTGCAGCTGCAAACCCCCTCTACGGGGCCGTGAACTTCGTGGTACTAACACTGCCGCCCGGCTGGAGGATGGTGGCAGGAAACCTGCCGCCCGAGATCGAGAGGATAGTCACTGTTGACGGAGTCCAGTGGGTGGCCTCGGGCTCAGCCACAAGCTACGCCTACAACGCTAAGGAGGGGAAGATGATGGAGATCAAGGTCCGTATATCCAGGAAGCCCTTCAAGTGGAGGAAGGGCGGGGCGCCGGAGAGAACAGTGGTAGGCGGGCACGAGGCCAGCTACACCCTCACCAGCGAGACCGTCGGCCTCCTAAGGAAGAGGAGGCTGGAGGTCCTCGTAGTGAGGTTTTACTGCGACCACACGAACAGGCACATAGAGATAAAGCTTAGGGGCCCAGTCCAGCCCTCCGCGCTGAGGGAGGCACTCCAACACCTGGTGGGCGTGACATGCCACTAAACAGGAGGCTAAGGGCTGCCGGTAGGTGGATCAGGGACTTCCTCTATGGGGCCCTGTACCACCAGCTCTACCTGGACAGCATGAAGTATGCCTCAAGCTACAGGGACTTCATACTCTTCATGCTCTACAGCGACCTGCTCGGAGCACCTTTGTTCTCCAACACCCTCACACTGAGACTCCTCCCCTACGTCCTCGGCGAGCTGTACGGGTGGAAAGCCAGGGTGCTGAGGGAGAAGGACCTGACCGACGTGGCCCCCGAGATCGGTTGATGCGCCGGTTTTTCTGATTTGTTTTAATTATATTAATACTGATTATTATTTGTTGAAAGATATCTTCTTATATAGTGTGGTATACGCTTAAAACAACTTAAAATAATGGGCATAAAAATTATATCTAAATATGATATCAATTACATAAAGCATTGTGTCAGTGGTGGGAAGGATGGCAGATATTCTCAACACACCCTCACTCTGGGTCCTCGGAGCACTAGTGGCGTACGGCATTGCATACTTTGTGTACAGCAAGTGGGTCGACGAGAAGATCTGGGAGGTCAGTCCCGACAGACCGACACCAGCCCACATGTATATGGACGGCGTCGAGTTCTTCCCCGTGAGCAGAAGCGTGCTGTACGGCTTCCAGTTCAAGAGCGTCGCCGCGCTGGGCCCCATCCTAGGACCCTTCGTCGCCATAAGCTACGGCTGGCTGCCAGCCCTCCTATGGATAATCTTCGGCAACATGTTCATCGGCTGGGTGCAGGACTACAGCACCATCATGATAACCGTGAGGAACGAGGGCAGGTCGATGGGCCCCCTCGTATACCAGTACGTCGGCGAAAAGCCGCGCAGCATCCTACTGGGCTACCTGCTGTTCTACCTGCTAATCATATCGGCCGTCTTCATCTACCTGATCTCCCTGTTCTGGGCCGTCTTTCCCGGCACCTTCCTGGCGACACTGACGATAATAGTGTTCTCCGTTATCATAGGACACCTGCTCTACAGGCTGCAGGCCAACATCTATGCCGTCACCCTGCTAGCCATATTGGCGGTAATCTTGGCCGTAGTCATAGGAGTCAAGGTGCAGGGCCCCGAGAAGGCCATCAACGAGAGGCTAGGCGACAACGCCCAGGCCTTCTGGATGGTGGTGCTGGCAGTGATCCTCTTCATAGCATCCATAGCCCCGATGCCCACCTTCATCACCCCCATGAACTTCGTCAGCACCTTCCCAGCACTAGCAGGCGTTGCCATACTCATCATCGGCGCCCTGGTGTCCCCCGCCGTGGGCGTGACCCTGAAGCAGCCAACCTACACTGAGTTCTGGCCCAAGATAGGCCCCCTGTTCCCAGTATTATTCGTCTCGATCGCCTGTGGCGCCATCTCGGGCTGGCACTCCCTAGTCTCCACATCCACCACGGGCAAGCAGCTGGACGTCGAGACAGACGCCAGGCCTGTGGGGGCTGGAGCCATGCTGACCGAGGGCATGCTGGCCCTCTCAGCCCTCGCCGCCTACATGGTGCTGAGCCCCGAGGAAGTTGGCGCCAAGATCTCCAGCTTCGTCCTAGGGGCCACAAGGCTCTCCAGCTCCTACCTTGGAGGAACGGCTGCCATGTGGAAGGCGTTCTTCGCCCTCTTCCTAGTCATCTACGCCATCACAGTGCAGACCCTGGTGACCAGGTACTGGAGAGTGTTCTCAGGCGAGATCTTCACGGGAGGCCTGAGCTTCCTGGGCGACAAGTACGTAGCCACGTTCACCGGGCTGGTCATCCCAGTTCTCTTCGCCCTCTCCGGAAGCTGGTGGAACCTGTGGATCTACTTCGGAGGCTCCAACCAGCTGCTGGCAGGCCTGGCCCTCATGCTCGTCGCCATAATAATAGTAAGGATGAAGAAACCGCCCACCTACGCACTAGCACCAGCAGTGTTCATGACCATAGTGACGATATCCGCTCTTATCTGGGAGACCTACGTCTACGCCCACGGAGTCTGGGTATACCTGACCACGGGAGACGCCAGCGTGCTGCAGGCGAAGCCTCCGCTCAGCGAGCACCCCACAGCGGCCTTTGCCATGAACGTCGTCTTCGTGATCGTCGGCATAGCGCTGGTGGTGCTGGGACTAATGATGACCTATTATCTGGTCACAGCTCTCAGCAAGGCGAGGCAGGAGTCAGGGTGAGCGGCCGGGACCACTAAAAAACTTAATATAATTTTTCACTTCATTTCACTCCCGCCAATCTCAGGGGAACCACTAATATAGGGTTCCCCTAACTGTGTTTCGTGGTAGAGACTGCGGGGTGACCCGCTTGCCTCTGTTCAGACGGAAGGAGGAGAAAGAAGAGAAGAAGGGAGAAGGAGGGCTAAAGGGCATACTGTACGGCATGGCCGTACACGGCAGCGTCACAGCGTTCCTGAGGACCAGGATGTATATGGAGCACCTCTTCATGCTCATGACGCTGGGAGACATGCTGGGGTTCCCCATAATCCCGCCGTACTACTCGCTCAAACTGCTGCCCTACGTAGTGCCCAACATAAAGTCGTGGAAGATGAGGATGTTCAGGGAGAGGGACTTCACAGACCTCATATCAGGGTGACCGGGTATGGTGGGCCTACTAGAGTACTTCAAGAAGAACCCTGAGACCAAGGTAGTGATATTCGCCGGCAAGGGAGGCCTAGGCAAGACGACTTGCAGCGCAGCTCTCTCATACTACATGGCCAGGGTCGAGAAGAGGAGAGTACTCTGCTTCAGCACAGACCCCCAGGCCAGCCTGAGCGACATATTTGAGAGAGACCTGTTCGGGAAGGGCGAGGTCGAGCTAATTCCCA
>JALURJ010000117.1 GCA_027016915.1 Desulfurococcales archaeon
AGGTAAGGGAGGCCAAGCCCGGCGCCGAGGCCCCGGCAGGGGGCGGGGAGGCCGAGGGCGGGAGACGGGAGGTGGTGATCCTCGATGACAGGTTTCGCCTTGATATCGACGAGGACCTGCTCATGCGGCTGAAGAGGGGTGGTAAGAGGCTTCTTGTTAGGGACATCATGAAGGTCGTGATCCACAACGTGCCGGAGGACCTGCTCGACGAGGTCCTGGAGGGCATAGAGGACTGCACCACGGTGTATGTGCCCAAGCGGTTCCGGTCCTTGGTCCAGCTGAAGTCCCGCGACGTCCTTACCCTCAAAGAGTATGAGGGCGAGCCCCCCAAGACCGAGGGTTTTCTGGGAAGCCTGGTGTCAGCCATAGGCTCCGCCGTTTCAGGCCTGATATCCGGGATATTTTCCGCCGGATTCCCCGCCTTCGGGGAGAAGGCCTACATCAAGAAAACCGTGGAGGCCGAGGTGGGTGAGAAGTATAGGCTCGTCGCATCCCTTAGGGCCGGGTCGCTGAGGGTGGAGACCTGGGATGAGCCCAAACTGCTTGGGGAGGCCAGGGTTAGGAGGGAGGAGGACTTCAAGTGGCACGCATCCCCGGGAAGGGCTGAGGCCGAGCTTCAGGGTGGGAGCCTCGTACTGAAGGTTCCCCGAGGCATCGAGGAGCTCGACGCGGAGGTGAGGAGCGGCAGCCTAAACATAAACCTGGACGCCGAGGGGCTAAGGGATGCCAGCATAGGGCTGGGGGCTGGCAGTGCCTCCGTCCAGGTGCGCGGGCTGGGGAGGTCCGTCCTTGACATAGACGTGAGTGCTGGGAGTTTGAAGGGTTTGGTGGAGTACGGAGACTACGAGGGAGAGGCCCTACTCGACATAGATGTGAGCAGCGGCTCTGCAACACTTCAACTCCGGGTTCCCGAGAGGGTGGCTGTGGATCTAGACCTTAAACACGTGGCGGGTGCGGCGATAGCGGAGGTCGAGGGGTTCAGGGGTACAAGCTACAGGGATCCCCATTACGAGGCGGCGAGGGCTAAGCTGAGAATAAGGGGCGATGTCCGTGCAGGTGCCCTGAAGGTCCTGGTTGAGAGGGTGTAGCGGTGCTAGTCCCCCCACGTCTGGATGTAGCGGCAGCACCTAAGGCCCTTCGGCAAGTCCCTCATTATCTCCTCGAGGACCCTGCGGGGCCTGAACTTGTCAAGTATTTCTTCAGGCCTCCTCCACTCTAGCTTGACATGCTTCTCTATGGGGTCGAGCTTGGTTCCTGCAGGGATGGTGCAGTTGAAGTAGAAAACTATCTCGTGGCGGAGCCTGCCCCTCCAGTAGTAGAAGTTCTCGTTGACCATGTAGAGGCGGCCCACGGTAACCTTGATCCCGGCCTCCTCCATCATCTCCCTGGCGAGGCAGAGCGGGAGGTTCTCATAGTACTCCAGCTTCCCGCCGGGCAGCCTATAGAACCCGTCTTTCTTCCCCCGCTGGAAGAGCATCCTGCCCTCGGGATCCACAATTATGCATCTAGCACTTATTCCTAGAGAATCCCTGACCAAGGCTCTTCAAGTCTCCATCACATCTGTTCTATTTAAACCCATGTAAAAAGTTGTCAGAGTGGCAGAAGCTTCTCGACCACTAGCTGGAGGACTCCTAAGGCCAGCACCACGCTGAGGACTGCTGTAGCCAGGAGCACAGCCACCTGCTCCCTGTGCTGCACGACCTCTCCGGGCTTCTCCTCCGGCTTGTCGAAGTAGACGGCCCTTATGACCCTGGCGTAGTACGCTATGGAGATCACCGTGTTTATCAGGGCTATTAGGGCAAGCCAGGGAGCGTAGTACACGACGGATGCGAAGAGGTAGACCTTGCTCCAGAACCCTAGGAGGGGCGGCATCCCCATCAGACTGAGCAGCAGGATTATGAAGGACGCCGAGCTTGCCGGAGCCGTCAGGGATAGCCCTCTGAACACCTTCATGGCCGTGGTCCCCAGGCTCTCCCTAACCATTGAGAGCAGGGTGAAGGACCCCACCTTGCTGAGCATGTAAGCGACGATGTGGATCGCTATGCCCATGAGGGCCCAGTCCCTCCTCATGCCGGGCAGGGGGGCGAGGGCCGCGAATCCCACTAGGAAGTAGCCGGCATTGGCTATACTGCTGTACGCTATAAGCCTCTGGACATCGTTCTGCACCAGCGCGCCTAGGTTGCCGTAGGTCATGGTTAGGATCGAGAATGCCGCCACCACGGTGAACCAGTAGTGGGGATAGGCCTCGGCTAGGGGCACCGTGAGCCTGTAGAGGGCTGCGACACCCATTACCTTGGACACACCTATGATGAACGCCACTAGGGCCGGATGCACGCCTCCGTAGGCATCGGGGAGCCATGTTTGGAACGGGAACACTCCCATCTTGAAGCCGACGGCAGCCACTATGAAGACCATCGTTGCCAGGGCGGCTATCCATGTAAACCCTGCAGGCGGCACCAGGCCCGGGATCACGTGGGTGCCCCTGGCCAGGGCGAAGTAGAATATTATACCTATCATTAGCAGGGTCGACGAGGCGGAACCCATCAAAGCGTATTTCACCGCACCCTCAACCGAGTAGGGGTCCCTGGCCAGCGCCGAGGCGGCGTAAGAGGCCACGGATACCAGTATCCACGCGGTCATAACGACCAGGAGGTCGGCTGTGAACACCAGTGCGTAGACGCCGAAGAGCATCAGCATAGCCAGGCTGTAGAAAGCTGGCCCTGTGACCCACTTGTTAACCACGGGGCCTGCAGCAACCACTGCTAGGAGCGACGCAAAGGTCACGGCAAACGCTAGTAGGGCTCCGTAGGGGTCAATTACCAGCGTGTCTGAGAACACGTAGACAGGGCCTTCCCTGAGGGTGGTGTATGCTGTGTAGGCTAGCAGCAGCATGAGTAGCACTGAGGCGGCTGCAGCCACCCTCTGCGCCCACCTGCTGGGTAGGAAGGGTGCTAGCAGTGTCGCGGCTAGGGGTACTACGAAGACCGTTGCAGCCAACACTTCTACTCCCGCCATCCCTACCACCCTGCCAGCCAGGTTATCAGCACGAGCATCACTGTGAGGCCTACCCAGAGGAACAGGATGTAGTGGTTCAGGATTCCTGTCTGCATCTTCCTAACCTTGTTCGAGAGGCCTAGCACTCCGTTAACCAGGGAGATGTGGAAGCCGCTGTCTATCCAGTACTCTAGTGTCCTCCAGAGGAGGCTGGAAGCCCCCATGATGGCCCAGGGCAGGAACCTGTGGTAGAAGTTGTCCACCACAGCTTGGTCAATATAGCTGTAGATGGCTCTCGACAGGGCCTTGAAACCATCCACTATCACCCTGTAGTAGATGGCGTTGATGAACCACCTGTCGTAGAGGAATGTGTGGAGCCTGTATAGTAGCGGTATCCTCGTTATGGTCTCCATGGGCCTGGCCACCAGTATGTGGTAGATGTAGAAGGACACGCCAAGGCCCGCCACCACCATGCCGACCGATGCAGCCATCAGTGATACGCTGGGCTCCAGGTGTAGCGGGGTGCCCAGGCCTAGTGTTTTCTCTGAGATCACCTCGGCGAAACCCTCCTCAAGCTTGGGCCAGAGGGCTCCGCCAGCAAGGCTGGCCACGGCGAGGAGTGCGTATGGGACAAGCATCAGCTTGCCCGCCTCGTGGGGCGGGTGCTTGGACACGTGTTCGGAGGGCTCGTAGAGGAAGACGCGGAGAACCATCCTCATAGTATATGCTGCGGTGAGGAGGGCGGTGACGAAGCCCAGTATGAATGCTACCTGGGCGTGTGCTTCATGGGCTGCGTGGAGCACTGTATCCTTGGTCCAGAACCCCATGAACGGCGGGAGCCCTGCAAGGCTGAGCGACGCCAACACCGTGGCTATGAAGGTTGCTGGCATGTAGCCTGCCAGCCCACCCATATCGTCTATGAACCTGGAGTGCACAGCGTGTATTATTGCTCCAGCGGCCAGGAAGAGGCTGGCCTTAAACACTGCGTGGCTTATTAGGTGGGAGAGGCCGGCAAACACTCCTAGCGCAGCCGTGCCTGTGAGAGCTCCGGCCGCTGTGGCGAGGAACATGTAGCCGAGCTGGCTCGCCGTCGAGAATGCTAGGATTAGTTTGAGCTCCCTTGAGACTAGGGCCATCGTCGCCATAAGGAACGCTGTGAAGCCGCCTATTATCGCGACCCAGGCGAAGAAGCCCTCAATTGTGTGGTAGATCTCGGGGCTGGTTATCCTGAGGGCCGAGGCTGCGCCAGCCAGTATTGGAGTTACTCTGAGCAGGAAGTAGACGCCGGCCTTAACCATGGTTGCGGCGTGTATCAGTGCGGAGACCGATGTGGGGCCCGTCATCGCCGTCACAAGCCATTCGTGGAACGGGAACTGCGCGCTCTTGGCCAGGGCGCCCATTATGAAGAATGCCAAAAATGCTGCGAGTATACCCTTGGACGCTAGCAGCGCCGCCCAGCCAGCAGGGTTCGCAGCCATGGCCTCGAAGCTTGTCGTGCCAAGCATTATGTGGAGCGCCGCTATGCCTACAAGGAACCCGACATCGCCCAGCCTAGTGAAGACCAGGGCTCTGAGCCCGGAGTGGCTTGGCTCGAACCACATGGGTGTTCCCAGGGCCTTCCTGCCAGGGTCGCCCACCCACTTGTCCTCCTCATCGGTGAACCAGTGTCCGATCAGGGCGTAGCTGGCCAGCCCGGTGCCCTCCCACCCCACAAACATCGCTATAAGGTTGTCTGCCAGCACCAGGAACTCCATGCTGCCCACGAAGAAGGTGAAGAAGAACCAATACCTGGTCTGCCCAGGGTCGTGTCCCATGTACTCCAGGCTGTACACTGCTATGAGGAAGCTCAGCCACGCCACGATGAAGGCCATCACGGCCGCCAGGGCATCGGCATAGTAGCCCACGGTTACACCTAGGCTTGGTACCCATTCAGCGGCGAAGTGGAGGGGCTCCTCGGCCGCCAGGGCCTTTTGGAGGAGCAGGGTCGAGTATATGGCTGAAACCAGGAGGGAGGCTACCCCGACCAGGCCCTTAGCCCTGCCT
>JALURJ010000118.1 GCA_027016915.1 Desulfurococcales archaeon
GACCAATCCATCACCCTCCATTCTTTGTGATGCTAATTATAGCTTGTGGACATACTCATAATATTACCACTATTCATGTTTCGTGTTTAATACTTAGGCAAACCAGGTAAAAAATCACTCCTCTAGTGACTCCGCCAGCAGCTCTACAATGTCCTTTACAGCAACCTCTTCGGGCGCCTCGCTTCTAAGCATGACGTTGCAGAAGGGGCAGGCAACAGCCACAACCCGGGCACCGGTGTCGAGAGCCTCCCGCATCCTGAGCTTGCTTATCCTCTCACCCCGCTTCACCTCGAAGAACGCCTGGCCTCCCCCGCCCCCACAGCAGAAGGCTCTACCTCTGCTCCGCCGCATCTCGACGAGCCTGAGGCCTCTTATGCTTCTTAGCACGTCGCGCGGCTCCTCATACACACCGTTCCACCTCCCCAGATAGCATGGGTCATGGAACGTCACTTTAGCGTCAAGGCTGCCGGGACTTATCTTGCCGCTCCTGAGCAGCTCGGCGAGGAGCTGGGAGTGATGGACGACGTCTACCTTGAACCCGTAGAGCGGGTATTCGTGCCTAAACACGTTGTATCCGTGGGGGCAGGTGACTAGGAGCCTCTTGAACTTGTACTTGGACAGGGCCTCCGCGTTGGCCTTTACCTGCTCTGAGAACATGAGTTCGTCGCCTATCCTCCGGGCGGGCTCTCCGCAGCAACCCTCCTCCAACATGACTGCAACACGTATACCTACGTCCTTCAACACCCTTAGCAGGGCCTCGCCGATGCCCCGCAGGTTGGGATCATAGCTCACGTTGCAGCCAACCCAGTAGAGGTAGTCATACTCCTCCCCCTCCCGGGCTATCTCGACCAGGCCCTCCTCGGCCAGCCTCTGGATCCACCCCTCTCTGTCGGCAGGGTTGAACCCGTAAGGGTTGGTGGTCCTCATAATGTTGTAGGAGACCTGGAGAAGCTCTTCAGGCGTGTTTTCGCCTGAGGCGAAGAGGGCTCTTCTCAGGTCCGTTATGGTCTCCACGTGGTGGATCAGCACGGGGCACTCGTAGACACACGCCCCACACGTCACACAGGACCATACTATGTCGGGCTCGACGTGTTTGGGCACTATGCCTTCGTCCCACTCCTCAGAGTCCATGAGCTCCCTGAGTTTGAGCACCAGGTTCATGGGTGAGAGAGGCTTACCGCTCAGATTGGCGGGACACGAGTTGTGGCACCTGGCACACTTCACACAAGCGTCATAGTCCATCCTCTGCTTCCACGTCGCGTCGCTGAGGCTCTGCACGCCTAGCTTCCCCGTCTCCACAACCTTTTCGAGGTCCTCGACTGGCCTGAAGGCTGAGGGATGCTCGAGCCTGGAGAAGAACGTGTTGGCAACCCCTCCCACCACTATGTGGGAGAGCTTCGTGAACGGCAAGGCCGCTATGGCGCCTAGAGCCATCAGCATGTGGGCAAGCCATGTGGCTCTGTACACTAGCCGCAACGTCGAGGCGTCGAGGCCCTTGAAGAGCCCGGTCATAGCCATTCCCAGAGGATCCCACCCGTCGATCCAGCCCTGCCTATAGGTAAGCGTCGCCATGGAGTCCAGCATAAACCCGGTGACAGCTATGGCGAGGAGTAGGGCCAGCACCAGGTAGTCGGCCGCCGTGTTGGGTAGGTCAGCAGTCATCCCGGAAGCCCTCCTGTAAAAGGCCATGAGGGTGCCGAGGATCAGCAGCACACCGCCTATGTTGGCAACAAGCTTGAAGGCCAGGTAGGCGTTGCCGGTCAGTATCCGTGTATCCATGAGCCTGACGAAGACGTCGTACTCCAAGGCTCTCAGGAGGGTGGCTATGAGCAGCAACAGCGTGCCCAGAAATATCGCCAGATGCATGGCGCCCTCATAGCCCTTCATCAACACCTTCCTCTGGGCCAGGCCGTAGACCAGCAGCCTCCTAAACCTCTCCCAGAACCTATCCATAGGAGGCCTGCCGCCTCCCTTGAACCACCGCCTCCAGTACCGGTATATGCCGTACAGAAAAACCACAGCCACTATGGGTATCAGCACGTAGACGAGGGGTTCGAGATCCTCGACGTGGAGGAAGTGCTCTATGCCAATGGTTGAGGGATCCACGGCAGCTCCCCCGGGAAACTCGGCTGATGCGGGATATAAGACACGGAGGATGATAATAAATGTCGCAGTAAGGGCGCTAGAGCTCGAAAACCCGGACAGCGTTCCAGTAGAGTATCCGCTCCTTCTCGCCCTCGGGGATGTCGAGCCCAGCGATCCGAGCCACAAGGTCGGGAAGGGTGCTCCAAGCCACGGCCGGGTAGTCGCTTCCGAACATCACCTTCCCTGCACCCACACGCCTGACGGCTAGGGCTATCAGGTGTGGCTCCACCGCCGCTGTGTCCAGGTACACGTTGCTGTACCTTCTGGCCAGGTCCAGGGCCTCGTGCAGATATATCCCCGGCGCCAGGGCGCTGTAGGCCCCCATGTGGCTCAGCACTATTGGTAGGTCCCTATGCTTCCTAATCACCTCCTCAAACCTGGAAGGACGCCCATACTCACAGAAATTGGGGAGCTCCCACACACCCGGGTCGCAGCCCGTGTGGATTATCAGGGCGCTCCCAGCAGCCTCCAGGAGGCTGGCAACAGTGTCGAGCACCTCGAGCTCCCGGCGGCCCAGCATGCTCAGCGTTGGGTATATCTTTACAGCCACCACGCCCATGCTCAGCAACCTGCCCAGCCTCTCCACGGCTCCCGGGCTCTCCAGATCTATGCTGCCCACGGGGAAGAGCCTATCCGTACCCCTGCAGATATCGATAACCCTCTCGCTGGGCGTGTGGGCTATCCTCAGCATCCTGGAGTGTTCCTCCAAAACCTCCTCAGGACCCTCAACGATCTTGGACAGGGAGGGCGGAAGGTTGAACCTACCGTAAGAGATGGCCTCCTCGAGACCCTTGTAGACCTGGTCCAGAGTCACCCTCTCCATCACTGTGTAGGGTATCTCCAGGGCGTAGATCAGGGCCTTCTCCACTCCCGCCTCATCCATCTCCTCAAGGATGGTGCGTCGGGCATTCTCAGGGCTAAGCTTAGATGGTAGAAAAAGGTCTGGCACATGCATATGTGTGTCCACTACGCCTCTACGCTTCTCCGCCATATTGAGCTGGTCCTCTCAAGCCTTCTGTGCTTCAAGCTTCTTTAGCTCCTCTTCTCTCAGCACCCTCCTAAGAATCTTGCCCACGCCGCTCTTGGGCAGCGAGTCCCTGAACTCCACGATGCGCGGCACCTTGTACTCGGCCAGGTTCTTCTTACAGTACTCTATGATGTCCTCCTCGGTCACCCTACCCCTGCACTCTGGCTTCAGAGCTATGAAGGCTTTAACCCTCTCACCCACCTTGGGGTCCGGCACACCTATAACCGCCGCCTCGGCGACGCACTCATGCCGGTAGAGGACCTCCTCAATCTCCCTCGGGTAGACGCTGAAGCCCTTGTACTTTATCAGGTCCTTCTTCCTGTCAACTATGAAGAAGTAGCCCTCCTCATCCATGTAGGCCATGTCGCCCGTCCTAAACCACCTTCTGCCGTAGAGCTCGAAGAAAGCCTTCTCGTTCTCCTCCGGCATGTTGTGGTAGCCCTTCATAACCTGGGGCCCGGAAATCACGAGTTCGCCGACCTCGCCGGGCGGGAGGAAGCGGGGCTCCTCAGGGTCGGCTATGGCTGCTAGGGTGTTGGGTATGGGCACACCTATGCTTCCACGCTTAAACTTCCCCTTCACCGGGTTCACATGGGTAACCGGGCTTGTCTCTGTGAGGCCGTAGCCCTCCCTTAACTTGCCTCCCGTAAGCTTCTCGAACTTCTCGGCCACGGCGACGGGCAGAGGCGCCGCTCCGCTGACGCAGGCCTCGATGCTGCTCAGATCGTATTTATGGACCTTGGGGTGGTTGATTATGAGGGAGTATATCGTCGGCACTCCGTGGAACAGGTTGGCCTTGTACTTCGGTATATCCTTCATTATCTTCTCCAGGTCGAACTTGGGGTACACTATTATCGTGGCTGCCCTCAATATGCCGTTGTGCAGCACAGTTGTCTGCCCGTAGATGTGGAACCAGGGGAGCACGCCTATGAGGACGTCCTTACCCCTCCTTCCCGCCTCGATCCATGCGTCTATCTGGTATATGTTGGCGACGATGTTGTAGTGGGTCAGCATGGCGCCCTTAGGCACACCGGTCGTGCCGCCAGTATACATCAGTGCAACCAGGTCCTCCTCGGGGTCTATGCTGACGGAGGGCGGCTTAGGCTCGTAGCTTAGAAGGTCCTTGAACCTGAAGGTAAACCTACCGTCGTAGCTTATCTTCGGCTTCTTCTCCTTCAGCCTGTAGAGCACTGCTAGGAGACCGGGGAGATAATCATCTATGCCCGTGTAGATTACTGCCTCGACCTTAGCCTCCTTCAGCGCCTCGTCAACAGTGTTCTTGAAGAGGTCCAGTGTTATGAGGAGCCTGGCCCCGCTGCTGTTCAGCTGGTAGGCTATCTCCCTACTCGTGTAGAGGGGATTTATCGGGGTAACAGTTGCGCCTGTCTTTATGATGCCGTAGTAGGCTATGGCGAACTGGGGAGAGTTGGGCAGATGGATAGCGATGACATCCCCCTTACCCACGCCCCACTTCTCGGAGAGGGCTCGGGCAAACCTGTCGGCGGCCTCCCTGAACTCCCTATAGGTCACCTTTCTCCCGAAGAATATCAGAGCTGGCCTGTCGGGGAAGCTCTCGGCGGACTCGTCGAGCACCTTGAAGAGAGGTATCTCAGGTATCTCGACATCGCTGGGAACCCCCTCGTCGTACCACCTGGTCCATACCCGGGGCTCGATATATTTTTTGAAAACCTCCTCGCTACTCATGCTAGGTTTTCCACCTGTTTCTGAACTCATGGACCATGCACCTCGGTGAGAAGACACGACCCATAGTGTCTAGGGGACATATCGGTTAGACCAGCTTATTATTTTTATTCTGATTATACGACAATGGGACCATCTTAGCTTGCCGCGCATCATAAGGC
>JALURJ010000119.1 GCA_027016915.1 Desulfurococcales archaeon
ATTGTGGGTGGCCTGATGTTGTTCTTGTTTGGTGGATTAAAATGTTTTTGTAGCATTTAATTCTATCATTGTTTCAACATTTGTGTTAACGTGTAAGTTTATTAGAAGCTTTGTTCCATGGTTACTGGAATTCCGTGTGGGTTCGGAGCATGCCGTTATGAGTGTGCGGGAGGCATTGGGGCAGAGTTCTGGCAGAGGAGGATCCCGGGTGTTTGGGAGGCTTGTAGCCGTTTTTCTGGGCTTGCTGGTGCTCCTAGGGTCCGTGGGGGCCGTTGCGCCCAGGCCCGCCGCTGCCTGGGACAAGGATTCCCACTACTACCTCATATACTATCTCGCCATCGCCGTCTGCTTTGAGCCCTCCGAGGCCTACCTCATAGCCATGGGTGACTGGTCTGCCGACACGTACCCCGGCACCTCCCCTCTGCCAACCTTCCATGACCTGAAAAGCCGGGATTGGACTAGGTTCGTGAGGGCGGGCCTCAACTACCATGCCTTGGGCGATTGGGACGATGTGCAGAAAAGGTATGCCGAGCTGAGGGGCCAGGCGTTTGACGCTCTCAGGAACCTTGGTGGGAGTTTTGAGGCAGCCCTCATAAAGCTGGGTGTATACCTTCACTATAGGCAGGACATGTTATCCCATGAGGGCTACAAGCCTCCCCTAGGCCATGCCTTAGCCACGGTGCTCAACGAAGATCCCGACTCCATGGCAACCAACCCTGCCAAGACCAGGGCCATGATTAACGCCGTGGTTCAGGACCTGACGGAGGCCTGCCTAGCCCTCAACAGGCAACCTAAAGATCCCCGTGGCGGCGCTTTCGACAAGATGGTGTCGGACCTAATAGAGGGGAGCGATCCTGTCTGGAAGAGGCAGCGGACAAGGGTGGCGATAATACTTCTCACCTACCCCGCAAACATCCCCGTGTCCTACTATGAGATCTACAAGTTGTTTAAGGCCGATACCGCCGGGTACCGGGAGGTGCTGAAGCATAATTCTAAGAGGGTCGGACAAGAGCTGGAGAAGCTGGTGGGCACCAACCAGTTCCCGCCGCCACAGACGATAGACTTGGAGCTGCTGACGGGCAGAACCTCTAGGATAGTGTACCGGGGGGTCGCCGACCCTGTGGATGTGGCGATGCTTCTGGACGACACCTTCCTCGCCGTAGTCAACGACTCGCTTGTTTTCAGAGGCACGGTAACAATCTATAATGCTGGCGATACGCCCACACCCCACAACGCCAGCGGCATAGTAGCGCTGCTGGGGGAGGATGGCGACTTCATAGCCGCCCTCGAACTCCCCGGCTATATGCTGGACCCCGGGGTTAGGGCCCTCTACAACGTCTCTATGACGGTTCCCCTCAGCATCCTCCCCGAAGGCTACGTGATGCTCTACGGCGTTGCTGATGGGAGTTGGGAGGACTTCTACTTCTACAACAACGTGTTCCAAATAGCCTTCAACGCATCGGGGTTGAAGAGGTTGTCCGCGTCAGCTACAGGGGTCGGCAACGCATCGGCGGCCACGTTGACCGCTACGGAGACCTCCACTGTCACCAGCACCGTTACGGAGACCACAACGGTGACGCTAACCCCTACTGGCACTACCACCATAACACTCACCACCTTTACTAGGACGTCGAGCAGGACAGTGATGCTGCCGGGCACGGGTGTGGGGGTTGATTTGTTAACTCTGCTGCTGGGCTTAGTAGCGGTGCTGCTTGCAGCTTTGCTGCTGCGGGGGCTCCTGGCCAGGTAGCCTTGGCTAGAGTTTTTCGAGAAGCTCTCCCATCCTCCTTATCGCTTCGTATATCCTCTGGGGTGTCTCGGTTGCGAAGCTCAGTCTTACAGAGTATCTGGGGGTTTGGCCGAAGTAGGTTCCAGGTATGGTTGCCACCAGCTTCTCCTCTAGGAGCTTCTTGGAGAACTGCTCGGCGTCGAGGCCGGCTGGCTCCAGGTACTCCTTGAGGTCTACGAGCATGAACATGGATCCCTTGGCTTTGAGGAACCTGGCTTGGGGCAAGTGTTTCCGGAGGGCCTCCGCCATCGTGTCCCTCCTTTTCATATACTCTGGTATAACCTTAGCCAGGTAGTGTTTTCTCAGACCCTCCCTGATGTAGATGAGGGCTGCATACTGGGCTATGCTGGGCGGGCAGTATACCGCCTCCTCCGCGACGAGCCTTGCCGGGCCTATGAGCCGGGGCGGCCCGTAGATGTAGCCCAGCCTCCACCCGGGGAAGCCTGGGTCCTTGCTGAAGGTGTTTATCCCTACGACGTTTTCGGGGGCGTGCTTGTAGGGCCAGACGTGGCTCCCCTCGTAGATCAGGGTTTTGTAGGCCTCGTCGACGAGGAGCCAGATCCCGTGGTCCTGGGCCAGCTCCGCCAACGCCTTGGCGACGTGGCTGTGGACCAGCCTGCCGGTCGGGTTGTCGGGGGTTACGAGGATGATCGCCCTGGTCCTCTCGCTGATCTTCTCAGCCACGGCTTCCGGGCTGGGCTGGTACTCCTCCTCGAGCCTGGTCTCCACGTATACCGGCCTGGCTCCGAAATAGTTGATGAGGGGCTCGTAGCCGAAGTAGGTGGGGTCGGTGAGGATCACCTCGGTGCCCGGCTCCAGGATCGATGCTAGGGCTGAGAACATGGCGTGCTGGCCGCCTGCCGTGACTATTATCTGGTCCGGGTCGAGCTCGGGCCCTCCCAGGCCCCTTATGTCCTCGGCTATAGCCTCCCTGAGGGCTGCTATGCCGTTGCTGGGGGTGTAGCCGTAGTACTTCATGGACTCCTCTTCAAGCAGTTTTGCCACGGCCTCTCTGAGCTGCCTGACGGGGGGTATGCCGGGCTGCCCCGTGGATAGGAGTATGACGTCCTTGCCCTCCCTGGTGAGCTTCTCCCTGAGCGTGTCTATCTTCCTGGTGGGGGACTGCCTAAGGGTTGCTGCTACGTGTGGGTTGATTAGGGGATTCTTTGCCAAAGCGTGCCCGGGCACCCCGGTGCGGGGTGCATCTTATTTAAACATTTTCCCTAAGACTCCGCGGGGAATAGTGCTGGAAACGCCCCTACCTGTAGGGGGCTATGAGGAGGGCCAGGTATAGCCAGGCCACGTGGCTGAGGGCTGACGCCGCCACACCGTACCTGTGGGCCTCGTGGCCAAGGATCAGGCCCGCCACCAGGGCTGCGGCTACGAGCACGGGGTTCCCAGTGGAGGCGTGGACGAGGGCGTAGGGTATGCTGGCCGCCGCCCAGTGGAGGCCCAGCCTCCCCACAACCAGCTTCTCCTGGAGGCCTCCCCTCCAGTAGACCTCCTCCCAGAACCCTATCCACGCCAGGGGGGCTGCTAGGAGGGGGCTGCGGCCAACCATCCCGTAGACGCTCTCCACCCCTCCGCCCATGCCGAGGGCCTCCGCCGCCAGGTTTCCGGCGGCGAACGCGGTGTATAGGGCAGCTGTGTAGCCCAGGGCCGCTGCCATGCTCGGGGCGCTGGGCTTGAATGTGTCCCTGACGCCAAGGATGTGGATTGTGGCTGCTCCCAGGAGGCCTGTGGAGGCTGCCATGGCTGCTATGAAGTGCTGCTTGAAGACCAGGAAGGTGAGGGGCCAAAGTATCCAGGGTGCAGCAACGTATGCTGCTAGCAGTGGGCGCTGGTTCAAGGCGGCGCGCCTCCAGGCCAGCTTATCTCGGGTGCGGGGCAATTTATCGGTTGCCCGGGGGCACAGTTTTATCCGCCGCCACGATCTATGACTGGGTGCAGTGTTTTGGGCGGACACGCCTTCATATCCGTCGACGCTGAGGGCATGCCCTACATTGTTGGCAGGGTCCATATGGGGCCTGGCGACAAGCTGTTCCAGGAGCTCCGCGAGGCTATGAGCAGGGTTACCTACGCTGTCGCCGGCGAACTCCTCCGCAGGGGCTTTGGGGGCGTGGTGGTGGCGGATAGCCATGGAAGCATGGTTAACATAGACCCCTTCAAGGCTCCGCGCGGAGTAGCCATAGTGAGGGGGTTTCCGAGGCCCCTGGCCATGGTGGCGGGGGCCCGGGGTGCGCGGGCTGCGTACCTGCTGGGCTACCACACCTCGCCTCAGGGTGGAGGGGTTCTGGGCCACACGTATTCAGGGAGGATAGTGCAGAGGCTCCTGCTGGGAGGGGAGCCTGCCAGCGAGTACCTCCTCAACTCCTACGCCCTCGGCGAGCTGGGAGTCCCTGTGGTTATGGTTGCCGGCGACAAGGCTCTCCAGCCCGAGGTTGAGAAGCACACCCCCTGGGCGGTCTTCGTCCCCCTTAAGGAGCCCCTCTCCCACTTCGCGGCCTGGAGCCCGAGCCTAGGGGAGGTGGTGGAGTCGCTGAGGGCTGGCGTGGAGGAGTCTCTTGCCAAGCTGGAGGCGGGGGATGCCAGGCCCCTCCAGCCCGGGAAGGGCCTGGAGTTCGTGGTGGAGTTTAAGAGGCCTTTCCACGCCGACCTGGCGGAGCTATTCCCCTGCGTCGAGAGGCTGGACCCGGTGACTGTCAGGCTTACCTGCGGGGGCTTTACCGACAAGTACAGGCTGTTCGAGGGCCTGGTCCTGGCGGCCTACGCCCTCGAGGCCCGGTAGCCCTCAGGTTTGGGGCGGGCCCTGTGTCGAGGCTTCTAAGGGTTTTGGAGGCCCTCTCGGAGGCGGAGTTCGGCACCTCTAGGCCTGCCGAGCTGGTGGGTGGCAGGGTTCTACCCCTCCTTGGGCAGGGTCCTAGGAGGCTTCTGGGCCTGGCATCGCTTCTCGTCGACCTGGCACCCCTCCTGGGTAGGTGGAGGACCTTCACCTCGATGGGGCTTGAGGATAGGAGGAGGTGGCTTAGGGGCCTAAGCCCGGCCGGCCTTGTGGCCGACATGCTTGGGCTCCTCGAGTTCCTCCTGCTGGCGGTATACTATGTTGATAGGGGTGCGGCCGAGTCCATAGGTTATCGGAGGGAGGAGAGGGTACCGCCGGCTTCCGAGTGTAGGCAGCCCAGGCTCTCCTCGAGGAGGCTTGGTAGGGGGTACGACGTGGTTGTGGTTGGCAGCGGGGCCGGGG
>JALURJ010000120.1 GCA_027016915.1 Desulfurococcales archaeon
ATTAACTTTAGGAGAGGAGGAATACGTTAAAGCATCTGAAATCCTACGGAAATATAAGCTCAAACCTTCTGACTCCATACATATTGCTGTAATGCTTAATAATGATATTAAATTGATAGCAACCGAAGATAAGGAGTATGATGGCATAGAAGGAATTAAACGTTTATGGCCATGAACTCTGCATGATCTCCTTTAGCGTGGTGCTACTACCCTCCGGACTACATACTGGTTGTAGTCTACTAGGACCCGGATGTAGCCCTCTAGCATAGCGTCTACCTCGGGATCCCCTGTGTCTACGAGTAGCTCCTTGAGGCCCTCTATCTTGCTTCTTGTGGCTATGACTATTATGTTCTCTCTCCCGATGATCCTGAGGGCCTCTGGGCTTATCTGCTGGTTTCCCCTGCCTAGTATGAATCCCTGGCCTCCTATTGGGGTCACTATGAGTGTTGCCCTGGGGTGCTCCCTGAGGATCCTCTTGAGGGTCTGCGCGTCTACGTCCCTCGCTATTAGCCTGCGGTTGTGGATAACGTCTACACCGAGGAGGGTCTTCTCCACGCCCAGGGCCTCGGCTATAGCAGCTACTGTGGTCCCCGGGCCTAGGATGTATAGCCTGCAATCCTCCATGTTCTCAGCTATATACTCCGCTATGGCCCTCTTATTCGCCTCCTCATCCAGGGTCTCCGGGGAGGCCTGCTTGCCCGAGGCGACGAGGCCCCCGGATATCGGCGTGAGCATGTAGCCGTATAGCTTCACATCCAGTATACCTGAGCGGAATGCCTCCTCGTCTATATCAAGGACCTCCCTCAAGCCGAGGGGGCACCCCCTTGATGAGCACTCATTGACTACTCTAGCCGCCGCCTCAGGGCTTGAGGCGAATACCGCGCTGTACACCTTGACGCCCGAGGGTACCCCCAGGACTGGCGCCTCGCCTCCCACGGCTCTGTATATATCCCGCGCCGTACCATCTCCCCCAACGAATACCAGGAGGTCTACGCCCTCATCCCTTAGCACCCTAGCACACTCCACGGTATCAGAGGGCTCGGTAGGCCACTTGCCCAGTGGCACGCAGTCTATAATCCTATAATAGAGTATCGACTGCCTGAGGGCTTCACCCCCCATTATACCGGGTGGCGCGAGGATCTCCTCCACAGCCCAGGGTCTGAGCCCGGCTATGAACCTAGCGGCCCTGCTGGGGGATACGGGCTTAGCTCCTCTGGCGAGAGCCTCCATGAATGCCCAGCCATCCGTACCCTTAAGCCCGAGCCTGCCCCCCATGCCAGCCGCTGGATTCACTATTAAGCCGAGCCTGAGCTTACCCGGACCCACCCTCCTAGGCTCCGTCATATACGGCTACACCGGCTGTGGCGTGTCTTCTGCTGGGTCGTAATGTATGAATTACATCAACCCTGCATAGCCTTGTCGTCGAGGGAAGTATTAATGGCTCCCGGTTCTTTCTATATGGTTTATAATTAGTACGCCTTTGTATTAGAGATTTAATATCGGGAACCTGCATCAATACTAGATAAGCTAGCGAGCCCGTGACGTGTATGGTGACGTATAATGTCTTATTATGAGCACATGTTTATGGAGCTGTATCATGCAGCCCTCAAGGTCGCTAGGGACCTAGCACTAGTTAAGGAGGGCGAGAGGGTCCTAGTACTAGCTGATACCGCCGTCGATAGGGAGATGGCGGAGGCTGTGGCGGCTGCGGCCTACAGCCTTGGAGGCAGGGCGTCACTAATGATCTACGAGACTGTCCCGGAGGTTGACATGGAGCCCCCCGAGCATGTCGCAGCCGCTATGAAGGCTAGCGACGTCATAATAACGTTCGTGGTTAAGTACATACTCCATACCAGGGCCTACCTGGATGCTCTGAAGGGTGGTACTAGGATCCTCGAGCTATCCGGCATGGATAAGGAGATGATGATCAGGCTAATCGGCCTAACAGACTACGAGAGCATGTGCATGCTGGGGGACAAGCTCAGGGAGCTAACCCAGAAGGCTAGGCACGTCGTTATAAAGAGTGAGAGGGGCACACACCTAGAGTTCGATAACGACCCCTCCAGGCCGGTGTTCCATAACGATGGTATACTACGCGAGAAGGGAGTATACAAGCCCCTGGGAGGCCAGATCTCATGGGCTCCAGTGGAGGAGACCATAGAGGGCGTGCTAGTCATAGACGGCTTCATATGGCCCCCCGACGAACTGGGGGTCCTAAGGAGCCCCGTGAAGTTGAGCATAAAGAAGGGCAAGATAGTAGAGGTGACGGGCCCGGGCCCCGAGGCATCGGTATTCAAGAGCTGGCTCGCCAAATTCAACGATGAGAAGATGTACTACCTAGCCCACGCGTCATGGGGCTTCCACCCCAACGCCAGGCTCAGGGGGCTAGTCCTGGAGGATGAGCGTATATACGCCTCGATGGAGTTCGGCTTCGGTTCTCAGTCTCCCAAGTTCAAGGGTAGCGTAGGTCCCGCCGCCTCGCACACGGATGTGGGGATACTGTACCCGGACGTACTATTCGACGGCGAGTTAGTGGCCTCGGGAGGCAGATTCGTCCACCCAGAGTTAAGGGAGCTCGATGAAAGGCTCAAGGGAGGTAGTAGGAGTTGAGTACTAAGCAGTTCAAGCTGGGGTTCCTCACTATAGGCCAGAGCCCCCGAGTCGATGTAGTGCCAGAGGTGCTCAGCATAATCGGTGCTAAAGTCGATGTGATAGAGGCTGGAGCCCTCGACGGCCTGGGGTACGAGGAGATCCTAGAGAAGCTCTCGCCCAGCGAAGGCGACATAGTATACGTGTCCAGGCTACGTGACGGCAGGCAGGTGAAGATGGGCAAGAGCAAGCTAATACCATTGATGCAGCAGAGGATACACGAGCTAAACGACGCCGGGGTCTCACTCATAGTAATCCTATGCTCAGGGGAGTTCCCCCGATTCGAGAGCAGGGCGCCCATACTATACCTCGACCGTGTACTGAAGGCCTTCGTGGAGCCCCTAGCCGCTAGCGTAAGGAAGGCCGCTGTACTTGTGCCCCTGAAGGAGCAGGTGGAGTACGCTAGGGATAAGTGGGGTAAGTACTTCCCCGAGCTAATAGTTAAGCCTGTATCCCCCTACACGGCTTCGACGGAGGAATTCAGGAGTATAGCGGGTGAGCTCTCGAGGGCTAAAGTGGAATTAGTAGTAATGGATTGCATTGGATACAATATTACTCAGAAGAAGGTCATGGAAGAGACGGGAGCGCTAGTAGTGTCGACGAGGACTAGCCTGGCCAGGTATCTAGCCGAGGTATTACCTTCTTCTTTGGCGGGATAGACTGGCTATTAAGGGTTATTGAGGAGCATATATAAGCGGATATTAGCAAATATTAAACAAATTCTTTTTAATGATAATCTAGACTAGCTAATACACACAGTCAGTCCACGTAGGAATATATAGGTTAAGGGGGTATTGGGTGGGACTAGTTGGCTAGCAGGGCTGCCATAATAGGAGCCATAATAATTATAATCCTGCTAATCGCTGGCGCAGCTATAGTCTTGAGGAGGGGAGGAGAGCAGCCCAGTGCTACCACGACACCGACTGGAACTACAACACCGGCTACTGGCACGACCACTACTCCAGCAGCGACTACGACGCCCGTGGAGAAGGTGTTCGTGTACGGCACTACACAGCCCACGGCGACATTTGACCCAGCAAAGGCCAGGGACGAGACTGAGTTGATGAGCGTCATAAACACTTACGATCCCCTCGTATACCCGAGCAGGGAGGGAGTCAAGCCCTGGATAGCCGAGAGGTGGGAGAGCAACGAGAACGCTACTGTCTGGACCTTCTACATCAGGAAGGGGATAAAGTTCCACAGCGGAGACGAGCTCACAGCTGAGGACGTAGCCTTCAGCATGGAGAGGGCACTAGCGATAAAGGCTGGCTTTTCATTCTTATGGCTCGGCGTAGTGGATAGGGTCGAGGTCGTCGATACCTATACCGTGAGGTTCTACCTGAAGGAGCCTTACGCCGAGTTCCCGGCTACTCTGGCTCTGCTATTCATAGTAGACAAGGACGAGGTCCTTAAGCACATACAGTCGGGGCCCTTTGGCGAGTATGGCGACTATGGCCAGGCCTGGCTGGCGGAGCATGACGCAGGCTCCGGTCCCTACAAGGTTGTGAAGTTCGAGAAGGGCAAGGAGATAGTATTCGAGAAGTTCGATGAATACTGGGCCGGATGGAAGCCCGGGGCGCCGGATAAGGTCATAGTCAAGGTCGTGGGAGAGCAGGCCACGTTAGTTTCGATGCTCAGGAAGGGAGAGGTTGATATGGTTGAGCAGTGGCTGCCAGCTGATATATTCGAGCAGCTCAAGGGCGAGCAGGGCATAGTGGTCCAGGAGGACCCCGCTGCGCAGTTATTCTTCGTCTCACTACACAACCAGAAGCCCCCATTCGACGATAAATACGTAAGGCTAGCCGTAGCCTATGCCATAGACTACAATGCCATAATCAACTACGTATTCAAGGGCGGATACCAGGCTGAGGGCCCCGTCCCCATAATAGCGCCCGGCCACTGTGAGGTATTCAAGCCCACATACGACCTCGAGAAGGCCAAGCAGTACCTAGCCATGTCCAAGTACAAGATCTCCCCCGACAACCCGGTCACAGTGGAGTACGTATACGTGGCTGGCCTGCAGGTGGAGGAGCAGGTAGGACTCATAATCAAGGAGAGTTTAGCGAAGCTAGGCATAAACGTGGAGCTGAGGCCCGAGCCTTGGGCTAGGATAGTCGAGCTATCCAAGACCCCGGAGACCACGCCGCACATGGTGGCGATATTCCATACACTAAAGTTCCCCTCGCCCGACAGCCACACCTACCTGATGTTCCACCCGAAGGCACACGGCACGTACATGTCCCTGATGTGGTACGAGAACCCTGAGGTAACCAGGCTGCTTGACGAGGCTAGGACCACTGTGGACAAGGATAAGAGGTACCAGCTATACTGTGAGGTGCAGAAGATAGT
>JALURJ010000121.1:0-2493 GCA_027016915.1 Desulfurococcales archaeon
ACCTGGTGAAAACCGTGCTCCACAACGCCCTCAACCTCCTGGGCATACCGGCCCCAGAGGAGATGTAGGTTTGAGGCTGGGGCCGGCCCAGGCCTTCCTCGAGGAACGCGGCAGGGAGCTGGCCGAAATAGTGGTAGCCCTCCTAATCTACAATGTTGGCGGCATCGCCGCAGGCCTCTTCCTCCTATGGGGGAGGGGGACCCTCCTCGCCCACCCCGAGGTCCTGGTCCTAGTGCCCATACTCCAGGATCTCAGGGGCAACATGTACTCGTCACTAGCCAGCAGGCTCTCCACCCTCCTCCACCTAGGCCTCATGGAGCCCCGAGTCCTTGACCCCAGGCTGGCAGGAGAGCTTGCCCTGAGGCTTGGAGCGATCCTCTCCATGTCGCTGGTGGTGGCCGTCTTGGGGGGTGCCGCCTCCGCCGCCTTGGGCTACGGCTTCACATTCCCCGAGTACCTAGTCCTTGCCCTCGGCTCGTCCCTCGTGGTCTTCATCCTCCTTTTTCCCCTCACAGCCATACTCTCCATTGCCACGTTTAGGCGGGGTATAGATCCAGACAATACCGTGTCGCCCCTAGTGCAGACACTGGGAGACATGATAACCGTGCCAGCCCTCTTCCTTGTTCTCTTCACGGTACCCGTACCCCGCTTCTGGGGCATTACTTTTCTGCTCGCAGTGTTGGTAGCAGTTCCGCCCCTGCTGTTGCTGGCGAGGGGTAGGAAGATGTTCGCTGAGCTGGTCTCCGCCCTAGCGATAGCAGTGGCCCTGAGCACGGTTACGGGCCTGGTTCTGGGCGCCAATGCCGAGACTGTTCTTGGAAGAGCTGGCTTCATAGGAATAGTCCCGGCATTCATAGGTAGCTGCGGCGCCCTCAGCAGCATAGTGGGGGCTAAGATCTCTACTGGCCTTCACACAGGCACTGTTCCCAGCCGCCTGATCCCAGGCGGCGAGGCGCTCGGAGTAGCGGCTCTAACCTTCCTCGCAGCACCCCTTATCTACACTGTAGTCGGCGTCGTCGGCTTCTACGCTGCAAGCCTCTACAGTCTCTCACCTCCGGGGCTGGCCGAATACGTTTCAGCCTCGCTTCTAGGAGGACTGATCCTCATGGTAATAGCGTTCTTCGAAACCTACTATATAGCCGTGGTCTCCTGGCTCCTCGGCCTAGACCCCGACAACACTACCATACCGGTTCTTACAAGCATAGTCGATGTGGAGGGTATACTAATACTCGTCACAGTGATAAAGACTCTAGGCTACGCTTAGCCCCAGCTACGAAAACCTAAACAACCCATACCACAACTAATGAACACAGGGCCCGTAGCCTAGCCAGGACAAGGCGCCGGCCTTCGGAGCCGGAGATCCCGGGTTCAAATCCCGGCGGGCCCGCCACAAACCATTCCGAGTCATTGCTAATTCTAATTAAGGAATACATCGGGTTTCGGGGGCCTTTAAAATACAGTCGAGGTTTCCTCAGTCTTGATAATCATGGTGTATAATTACGCCTATGGTATCTAAGCTAAGCCTGATCAAGCCTGCTAGAACCCTTATGGTACAACCTTTAGCCACGGTATTCGTTTGAAGTCCTCGTCAAATGTTATGATGGTGTCTATACCGTAATGCTTGCATGTTAGTGCTATAATTGCATCGCTGGGGGTCAGCTGATATTTTCTCATAGTCTCAAGTAGTTCCCTGGGTTCTGCATAGTCTCTTAAGACCGCTATGTCGAATTCATGGAGCATTTCAGTGTATCTCTCTAGCATATCGGATGCGAAGTCCAATCCTTTCGTCCTTATGTGTTCCTTTAATTTACTGAGCTTCCTGATGCCTAGCCTCTCCTTTGCTAGGCGTCTTACTATCACGAATTCTACCTCATCGATTATCCCGACGGTTACCGCCAGGTCTGGATATGAAGCTAGGAGTCTTTCAGCTTCGTCTGCACGCTCTCCATCGAAGAGGTATTGTACGAAGACATTAGTGTCTACAATTTTCAACCCGCCAATCCTCCTTCAGAGGCGCTCGAACTCTGCCTCAAGTAAGAGTTCCTCTATCTCTTCCTTGCTCGCCTTACCCAGTATGCCCCTATACTTCCGAAGCCTCTTGACCCGGTCCTCGTATCTCTCCAACCTGACAAATACCTCCTCGCCTTCCCTGAGATCTACAGGCTCTAAGAGCTTCAACACGCCATCCTTGTATATCGCCCTGACTACCTTAGACAACTCCCTAGACACCTAAGAACTACTATGATACTTCGGCCCAATATGCTTTTACTGCCTTCCACTAGAAGTTTCCAGATTATCATAATGGATGTTCTAGTTGATAATCATCTCTGCATGACGTTTCCAATTAATGGTTCTCGTTGGAAACATGGTTTATATTTCTCCCGGCCTCCGGAGCCGGTGGTCCGGGGTTCAAATCCCGGCGGGCCCGCCACATAAACTCTCACGTAAATTCTACTTGTCCTTGTTCTGGCTGTGTGCAGTGTGCTGGAGAGG
>JALURJ010000121.1:2503-4949 GCA_027016915.1 Desulfurococcales archaeon
GTCCATACCTTTACTATTCCTTGCTTTGCTAATTCCTGGAAGTCTTTGTCATTGGTTATGAGGATGGAGTTTGTCTTCAGGCATGTTGCAGCGTGATACATATCGGCTATTTCGGTCTCCGGCATGTATGGCTTGATCCTGTCGATATCATTTTTGCCAGGGAGCGCCATCTTAATCTTGGCTTGTATTAGGGAGTATAGGAGTTCGGCTTGTCTCCGTATCTTGGGTATTTTCGCGGAGAGGATTTTGAACCACTTCTCGTACTCCCTGAGCAACACGTCGTCTGCTATTAGCTCTACCTCAGGATCTAGTAGTAATCTTAAGAGGAGCTCCGTCGTGGCCGTATATCCTGATTTGAAAGCTGCAATAAACACATTTGTGTCAACCATGAATCTTTTCTTCCGCAAACTTATTGGCCTCCTCCTCTATTTCCCGCTCTACTTCCCCTAGTTTCAGCCCGGCCCTTGCCACCTCCTCAGCTATATCCCTAACCAGCCTCTCAATGTCCACTCTCTTCAAAACAAGCAGGTCATCTCTGAGTTTAACAATTATGAAGGTATCTCCCCTCTTTATCCTGAGCCTCTTTCTAAGCTTACTGGGAATAACTATTCTACCCCTATCATCAATAACAACAACACTCAACCCAAAACACCCATATAACCCACAAAACCCACATAGTTAATAAATCTTGTCCAGTGGCAATAGTACGGCTAAGGAGAAGAGCCAGCCGCAAAAGTGTCTCCAGACCATACCTATCGACACCCATAATGATTATCACTTATGAGGCGTGTTTCTATCTAACGGTTTCTGCTCAAACGTGGTTTTATGTCGTCGGCCTCCGGAGCCGGTGGTCCGGGGTTCAAATCCCGGCGGGCCCGCCACATAAACTCTCACGTAAATTCTACTTGTCCTTGTTCTGGCTGTGTGCAGTGTGCTGGAGAGGTGCTGTTGTCTAAGGAGATTTATAAGGCTAAGGGACAGGATCTTAGCTATGAGAGGTGTGAGCTGTCTTGGCTATTACTGTTGAGGAGCTTCGGAAGATTGTGCGAGAGGAGGTTAAGAGGGCTCTTCTCGAGGCTCTGGTCGAGCTATTGCCAGCTGTCGACGAAGAAGAGCAGCGGGAGATAGAGAGTGTGGCTGGTAAGCCTAGTAACTACCGTGCGGAGGAGTTTGTAGATTGGAGTGGCGGGTAAAGATACACCGCAAGGCACATCGTTTTCTGGAGCATCGACGCCCCCTACAGGGAGACCCTCGACAAGGTTATCGATTACCATCGTCTAGGCGTGAAGGCTGTCGACATGGAGGCCTCAGCCCTCATGACCGTAGCCGAGTATAGGGGAGTAGACCTCGCCGTGGCGATAGCGATCTCCGACGAACTCAGACATGACGGCATGTGGGTCAACGGTTATAGTTCGAGGAGGCTCTCCAATGCAACACGTGTGGCTGTAAGGGCTTCGCTTGACGTTTTAGTAGCTGTAGGGGACTAGGTAAAGTAGAGGCAGGCCGTGCATGTGGGTTTCTCTCCTCATATACTTGTATGTTTAAGTATGTGCGGTTTATCATTCCTCGCTTTGTTCGGGCTCATCTGTTATTGGGCGGGCTGTCAGGGGAACCCCCAGCTCCGTGATTGTGGGGTGCCACCCCCTTATCAACGTCGTCTTAGGGAACACCTTAACAAAAAGCGTATACACTCATAAAGCTTGGTATGGTTCTGATCCGGCTTGGGCCATCCAGAGAATACGGGGCTACGAAAAACTTTGGACCGGTACTAAATTTTTATACGGTGCCGGATACCGTACTATATCAGGTGTAGGGCCAATGCCTAGTCTGATAAGATTAGAGAACGTTACCAAGGCTTACCCAATGGGAGCGGGTATGGTTTATGCGTTGAAGGATGTTAACTTAAGCATTGAGAAGGGAGAATTTGTCGTAGTGGTTGGGCCAAGCGGCTCCGGTAAAACCACGCTTCTCAACCTGGTGGGCGGTATAGATCAGCCCAGTAAGGGTAAGGTGATTGTTGATGGGAAGGAAGTGTCATCTATGCCTGAAAACGAGCTTACGGAATTTAGAAGACGCTACATAGGCTTTGTGTTCCAGTTCTTCAACCTGATACCTACGCTTACAGCGCTCGAGAACGTGAAGCTAGCGGCAGAACTGGTCGACAACCCCTTGGACCCTGTTGAAGTCCTTAAGGATGTTGGCCTAGGGGATAAGTTGGACCACTTCCCGGGACAGCTCAGTGGCGGCGAGCAACAGAGGGTGGCCATAGCTAGAGCCCTGGTTAAGAATCCTCCTATACTCCTATGTGGGGAACTTCGAGTTCTATTTTTAGACATTCAAACTCTCCACATATCGTGAAGTTAGCTATATTTTTGCTTTGATATCATAGGCTTCGAATACCCCGTAGTGGCTTGAATAAACCTCGCTAGAGCTACATTTAACTCTC
>JALURJ010000122.1 GCA_027016915.1 Desulfurococcales archaeon
ACACCTCTGCGGCCATATCCACGAGTCCAGGGGTGTTGACTCCCTTGGAGAGACATTAATAGTGAACCCCGGGCCCTTCTCCAAGGGCTACTACGCCATTGTGGATGTTGAGAGGAAAAAAGCCGACCTGGAGAGAGCTGAGCTCTACTAGGCCTCCCTCAGCTCCACTGGCAGCAGCCGACCACCGTCTACTCGCCGCTCCGCGCAACCTCGAACTCGTCGCCACCCCACACGTTCCTAACCACGGGCGTCTCGGTGACCAGCTTGTTTTCCTGGTTCAGAATCTTGAAGTAGCCGTCCAGCGGCTTGGGCTGGGCCGAGAAGTCCAGGACCGCCTTACCTTCCTCAACCCTGCCTTCGGCAATCTTGCCTCCACTCCAGAATTCGACACGGTAGCCGTCGGGCAGCCCTTTCACCACTACTCTGTCTCCACCCTTGACCACCAGGTTCTCCTGCGGGATTATCTCGTCCGTGTGGTCGGGCCTCAGCCATCCCAGCCTTGCCACAGCGAAGGGGTGCCGGTTATAAAACCTGTACCTGATCCTATAGAAGCCCGTGTCGAGTTCTAGGGGCTTGCTGTGGTGGGCCGTGGGGGACTGGTCGAACCATGCATCGATTATCAGCTCGTCGTCGAGCCACACCCTGCTCCCATCATCTGTGACAACGTATATCCGGTAGACCCCGCTCACATCCACGCGCAGCAGCCCAGCCCACTCAACGGCAAAGTAGCCTGCAGGCACGCCCGGGGCTGGGGAGTCCCACCACGTAAAGTTGACCTGCGGATCCAGCCTCGTGGTGATCAGCTCGAGCGTGGAGAAATCCTCGGGCGGGGCCTCGCCCTGCCACACATAGTATTTGCCCAGCAGCCCGTTAATTGTGCCGCTCTTAATCCTTATCAGGATAAGCTTCTCCATCCAGCCAGGCACCACATAGTATAGGGGCGGCTCTTCTACTAAAGCGTTAACCATTACTACCACGAGGCCCCAGGTATCGCTGGTGCACAAACGCGGGCAGACTAGTCGATCCCCTAGAGTTCTACTACACCCGGGCACCGGTATTCAACATAGCCACTCCTGAAGGCAGGTCTCGGCTCCAAGCAGTTAAGAGGAGGCTCAGGGAGGCCCTCAACAGGTTCGGAGTAGAGCTTGGCGCTGGGTGCAGCGTGCTCTCACTATGCTCCGGCTCCTGCATAGACGGCATAGCCCTGGCCGAAGAATACGGCTGCAACGTAACATGCGTAGATAGGCAACAGTGGCTCCTGGAGGCTGGCCTAGCCTACGCCGGGGAGAAGGGGCTGAAGCTGAGGGCGGTGGTTGGCGGTGTCGAGAACGTGGACCGCCTGGTAGAAGGGGCGTACGACCTCGCCCTCCTATGGGGGAGTAGCCTCACCCACCTCAGCGTATGGAGCTTCGACGAGGTGGCCTCCAAGACCATCAATCTACTGAAAAGCGGCGCGCCACTCCTGGTGGAGCAGAGGGACACCATTTTCGAGGCGCTGCCGAGGCTCCGGGCATCAGCACTGGCCATCCAGGATCCCCCGGTGGTAGAGTACCATGTCGGCTTTAACCCTGAGAGGGGCTCTGTGGTGAAGCTCTACGTCGACCTTGCCAGCGGCGACATGGCTCGCGACGAGATCTATGTTTGGGGGCCGTGGCTGATCAAGTATGTCCTGGAGAAGAACGGGTACGTCGATATCCAGGTGATCCAGCCTCCTCCCCGCCACGTGATTGTAGGGTTCAAGCCGAAGGGTTAGTGCTTCTTTGGGGGCGGTGAGTACTCCTCCCCCGGGAAAACCCCGCTTCTAACCTCCTCCACGTACCTGGCTACGGCCTCTCTTATAATACCTGCGAGGTCGGCGTACCTCTTGGCAAAGTAGGGTGGCTCAGGGTTAAGCCCTAGAAGGTCGTGAAACACTAGTACCTGGCCGTCGCAGCCTGGCCCCGCCCCAATACATATTGTAGGGACCTCTATTTTCCTGGTCACCATCTCAGCCACTTCGGGAACCGTGTGTTCTATTACTATGGCGAACACGCCGGCCTCCTGCAGGGCCTCGGCGTCCCTCAGCAACTCCTCGGCCTCTCCCGGCTTCTTGCCTACAAGCCTGTAGCCGCCCAGCCTCAGGTATCGCTGGGGCGTGAGCCCTATGTGCCCCATAACCGGGATCCCTGCCCTGACTATGGCTCTGACGCGGTCGGCGAACTCCTCCCCACCCTCAAGCTTCACGGCATCGGCACCGGCGGCAGCCAGCCTTCCAGCGTTTATCACAGCCTCGCGCAAATCGATCTCATAGCTGAGGAACGGCATGTCCCCGACCACTAAAGCCCTGGGCTGCGCCCTCGCCACTGCCTCGGTGTGCCTGACCATGTCATCCATAGTTACGCCCAACGTGTTTCTGAGGCCTAGAACAACCATTCCCAGGGAATCCCCCACCAGTATGGCGTCTACACCAGCCTCGTCGACTATTCTCGCTGAGAAGTAGTCGTAGGCCGTAACCATGGCTATCTTCTGCCTACCCTTCATCTTCATGAGCTTCCGTGCCGTGACCTTCTCCAACGCTCGGCTCCCCTTACGAGTAGTAGCAGGGCCTCATTAATAGGTGTCGGGATGCCTAGCCTCCGCCCGGTTTCCACGATATAGCCTGTAATTTCGCCCACCTCGGTCCTGCCCCTCCGATCCAGGTCTTGGAGCATCGAGGAGTAGTTCGAGTAGGTCTTCCTAACCACGTCGAGGGTGTAGCTCAGGGGGTTGGCTGGCAGGGCCACACCCGCGGCCTCGGCAACCCTTGCCACCTCCTCCACAATTCTTTCAAGGAGCATACGTGTCTCCGGCGACTCGAGGAGGAAGCCGTTCGGCACGCCCAGAACAGCTGTGAGCGGGTTTATAGCTGCATTAGCCGCAGCTTTAAGCCACCTGTATGGCTCTATGTCCTCGACAAGCTTGGCGTTGCAGCCGCTCCTCCCAAGGTCTTCCACGAGGAGCTTGGTGAGGCTGTGGGGCGGCCCCCTATGCCCCAGAATGATCTCCCCGACGCCAGCTATCCTGACCCTGGAGTCGGAGATCCTGGTGACCCCGTAGGTTATCACGGCGGCCGCTGCCCTGCCGCGGCCTAAGAACCTCTCAGCAGCCTCCAAACCCCCAAACCCGTTCTGGGCCACCACGATCAGCTGGGGCTGGAGGCTGCGTGCCTGGGCCACGGCATCCTCAGCATCATAGGACCTCACTGCAATAATGGCTGTGCGGCACCTGGCCTCGAAACCCTCGCCCCACCAGTAGACGGGCAGCCTCACCACCTGCTCCCCCTGGGGAGCCTCGACCACCAGTCCAGCGTCCCTCAAAGCCTCGGCATGCTCACTCCTACGGGTTATCCCAAGCACCCTCCTGTGGCTGAGGAAGTAGGCGAGAAGCCCGCCTATAGCCCCCATACCCACTATACAGTAGTCGTACTCCTCCATCACGGGGCTCCAACTATGGGATTAGTAGAAACCCGTATTAAGTGGTTCACGCCTAGCCGCAGCCCTTAAGATTCCAGGTTTTAAGGGGAGCTCCGACGGCGGGCCTGAAAGCTTCTCGGCAATCTTGTAGCTGAGATCCACTATCTCGGCAAGCATCTCGGCCTCCTTGGGCAGAAGCCGCTCGTACCCCCCATCCCTTATTCTTTCCAAGAGCTCGACGGCAAGGTCTAGGTCGTTGAAGGCTATCACCCTGTACACCCTCTTGTCGCCCTCGGTCAGCCTCTCCTTGGAGCTAAGCTCCCGCAACACGGCTAGGAGCCTAGCCGGCTCCAGCGCAGCTACCTGGGCTTTGAGGGCCTTAACCCTGGGATCCCTGGGTTCCTCGTAGACTGGGCTCCCATGCTCGTATATCGCTATGGCCTCCCTCACCGCCTCCCTGTCTATAAATCTCCACCAATGCCTAGTACTGCTGTGGTAGGTGGTCTCTATGATGGCATACTCCCTCTCAAGGCTCCTGAGAAGGGGAGAAGGGTTGTAGTCGACGCCCAGCTCCCTTATGGCCCTGACAAGGGACTTGTAGTCGAACTCGCCGAATATTTTGGGCCCCGTGTTGGAGTCCGCTATCCTGAGGGCCAGCTTCAGAACCATGAGGGCCCTCTCACCATACCTGGCAAGAGCGTCAAGTGTCCGTTCACGCACACCCATAATCATAAGGAGCCCCCCGCACACCGGGGCTTCAGGAAAGTGCGCGGAGAGGATCAGAAGCTGCAGATATTTGGAGTTTTTGCATGTGGCTTCAATCGGTATTACCTTTTTAACGGGGCCACGCGTGCTATTATTAAACCACTCTCGGCCTAGAAGTGTGTAGGCGGCAAAATGGAGGACTACGCACTGGTGGTCAGAGATCTTAGGAAGAGCTACGGGGACAAAGTGGCGCTCAGAGGAGTGAGCTTCGAGGTCAGGGTGGGGGAGGTTTTCGGCCTAATAGGGCCCAACGGAGCTGGGAAAACAACGACGCTCCGCATAATAGCGACCCTTCTGAGGCCGGACTCCGGCGACGCCTACATCTACGGTCACAGCGTGGTGAGGGAGCCAGACAGGGTCAGGGGGCTCATAGGCTACCTTCCCGAAGAGGCCGACGCGTACGAGAGGCTTACAGGCTTCGAGAACCTCTACTTCTACGCCATGCTATACACCCGGAGCAGGGAGGAGGCACACAGGATGGCCGAGTACGGCGCCAAGCTCTCCGGCCTCGGCGAGAGGATCTGGGATAGAGTGTCGGAGTACAGTAAGGGTATGAGGAGGAGGTTGTTGCTTGCCCGTACCCTGATGGTCAGGCCCCGGCTAGCAATACTGGACGAACCAACAACAGGACTAGACGTATACCACGCAGTAGAAGTGAGGAGAGTGATTAAACAACACACCAAGAACACCAAAACGGCAACCCTTCTCTCAAGCCACAACATGCTCGAGGTAGA
>JALURJ010000123.1 GCA_027016915.1 Desulfurococcales archaeon
TGGTCTCGCCGAAGTTGAAGAACCCCCTAGTCGCCGGAGTCTCTACGGCTATGATGGACGTGGCGACGAAGACCAGGGCGGTGAAGACTGCCACGGCGACAGCCCGTCTAGCCGCCTCAGCTCTCTCAGACACCTTCGGCCACCTTTAGAGAGGGTATTAGATACTATATTTAACGCCTGGCTTGACGAATGATCAAAATTTAAATCTCGCTGCTTAAAGATGCTGGAGGGGGATAGGGGTGGGAGAACAGGTGGTTAAGGCATACGTTCTGCTCACTGTGGAGATAGGGAAGGAGTACGAGATAGCAAGGGAGATAAAGGGCCTGAACGTGAATGCCAAGATAGACGCCGACGTGGTTTATGGCGAGTACGACCTAGTGGTGAGGCTTGAGGCTGAGAATCTCAAGGCCGTGGATAGAGTGGTGACCGAGATAAGGAATATGCCGGGTGTGCTTAAAACCGTGACACTAATAGCGTCGTGATGCTTAAACAATTATGGTGTTCCCAGGCAGGCCTCGCGGCCTATGAAGAGAACCACCGGTCCGAGAAGAAAGGGTTGCCCGATGAGGGAAGGTCGGCGTCGCGGAGGCCCCCTCTTTTTCGCCGGGCTGGACCTGGCGGGCTCCCCAAGCCGGGAGACCGGGGTAGCCGTTCTGGGAGGCTGCGCCCCCTGCAGGGTCTTGGAGCTTTCGATAGTTTACACCGACGAGGAGATCCTCGGGGTGTTGGAGCGCTACAGGCCGGCCGTACTGGCTATAGATGCTCCTCTAACCTCCAGTGCAGGGGGCTACAGGATGGTTGACATAGAGGCGAAAAAGCTGGGCTTCAGGCTTCTCCCGCCCTCGTGGAGGGGTATGAGGATGCTGACCATGAGGGGGATCAGGCTGGCAGAACTCCTCACCGCTAGAGGGTTCAAGGTTGTGGAGACCCACCCGCGGAGCGCGCTGCTAAGCGCTGGCTGCAGGCCTGAGGAGTGGGCTAGATGCCTCGACTGGTGTGTGGAGATCGGGGAGCCGGGCAGGCTGAGGAGACACGTTGTCGACGCCCTAGTCTCCGCCTGCGTCGCGTACCAGTACCACTTGGGGCAGGCCCGCATCGTCTCTGCGGAGGACGGCGAAATAGTGCTTCTATCCCCTACAGGCCAGCGCCGTCCCTAAGCATTCTGAGGAGCGGTATGGCTTCCAGTTTTTCGCTGCTCAGACTCTCCCAGAGGATCCCGGGCGGGCGGGGCGGCCTGTTCTTAACCCTTATGACCCGCCGGGGCGTGACAACTATGTCCACAGCTACATCGTGGGGCTCTGCCGGTATGTCGGGGACCAGCTGCACCTCGTGGACAGTGGTTATTATGGGGGTCTCCTCGCCCACGAGGCCCAGCTCCCTGAGAATAGCATACTCGAGCTCGGCGTAGCCCTCGCCCTTACCTATTCTTGCACCTGTCTGCGGCGACACGGCCACGGAGCCCGTCACTATGAGATCTATGGAGGAGAGCCTCGCTAGACTCCGGGGTGTTGGGAGCCTCTCGCCGAATCTGAAGGCCCCGCGTATGGTGGAGGCCTCCCTGAGAAATCTGTAGGGTACTCGGCGGGGATCGATTAGGAGGAAGCCCTCCCTTAGCCTGGGAGTGGCCATGACCAGGACCTTGCCCTGGAGAAGAGCCTCTAACCTCAGCCAGCGCTGCGGGCTGTCAGGATTCGCCTTAACCACCTCCGCATCCCTGAAAACCTTGAGGCCCGCCGCGAGGCGCGCTGCCTCCTCAGCACCCTCGAAGTTCGGGATCCTCCCGTAGACTGGGCGTGGGAATCTTGCTATGTCCCTCTCCTCCATGAGCCTCCATATCCTCTCCCTTATCCTAGCCTTCAGGTCCCGGCTCAGAAGCCACCACCCCCTCCCCGCCAGCGGCATCCTGCAACCCTCACAGCCTCAACCACCCTCCTAGCAGCCCACCGCTCGAGGATCGAGGGTGCTAAGAACCCCACGATCCTGTAGACCAGGCTAGGCCTCAGCGGGGCCCCCGCAGCCGCTGGATGGCCTCCGCCCCCTAGCTGGACCGCTATTCTCCTAACATCCACAGTCCTCGACCTCAGGGACAGGGAGCGGAACCCCCTGGTGATGGCGGCTATGTCGGCCCCGGTCTTTGAGAGGATGTAGGAGGCCAGCAGGCTGTTGTTGGGTGGACCCCGGTGCCTTGCCAGGAACGCGATCCTGCACCCACCCACCTCCATGACCTTGACGTGGGCCAGCGCGTTATTGTACCCCTCGAGCTCCCTGTCCACGTAGCTCTCCAGGGCCTCTTGGAGCTGGTCGCTCCACAGGATCCCCCGAGCCATCTGCTCCAGCAGGTCGCGCTTCCACTTATAGCCACGCCCACCCCTGTACCGGCCGACGACGCGGAAGAGCTTTCCAGCCAGGGGGTGGTTCCAGGTCCAGAGATCCGCGGCGCACGTGGCCGCCACGAGCTCCTCCACCGCCTCGTCCGCCCCGCCAAGGTGCTTGGCAACCACCCCTGCAGCACAGGTGGTTCTATCGACGTAAAGCTCGGCTCCTGCCTCCCTCAGCTTCTCAACCCAATCATCCTCCCACACGTGGTGGTCGAACCAGAGGACCCTTGCGCCCCTCTCAACCATTACGCGTATGTGCCTGGCTATCCTGTCCACACTGTCCTCGTTAACACCGAGATCGCTTATGGAGACCTCAACCCCCTGACCCACCCACTTGGCCAGGTCCTTCAAGAGGCTTGGAAGCGAGTCGGGCTCAACGAAGAATACCCTAGCCTCAGCCGAGCTGCAGCCACGCAGCCTGCAGTACACCGCCCCGGCAGCCACGCCGTCAAGATCGTTGTGGGTCACTATGACGTGCTCCTCCATTCTCCGCCCTCCCGCAGCGAATCATCTAAGTTCGGCTTTCCAGCCTATTAAGTGTGCCTCGGGCGGAACCCAAAATAGCTATGGGCGGCCAATAATTCCCCGCGTGGTCGCGATGCGCGTCGTTAAGCCTAAGCTTCCGAAGCTTCTAGCCCTGCTGGAGGAGAAGGGGCACGACGGGGCTGTAGTCCTCGGCATGAGCAATGTACACTACTTCACAGGGTTCAGGGGCGGCGGAGCCGTTCTGGTAGCCTCCAGGGAGGGTGCCTCCCTGCTGGTCCCCCAGCTTGAGTACAGTAAGGCCATGGCCGACGCTGTGGGCATCGAGGTGAGGCCCTACTACCGGTACCCTGTACCCGGGATAACCATGCCGGGCCTGATAGAAGGAACCTGGCTAGACGCGGTTGCTAGGGTGGTCGAAGACTACGGGCTAGGCAGGGTTGCAGCCAACCTCTCATCCATACCTCACGGCGAGGCTGGGAAGCTTAAGGAGAAGCTGGGCGAGAAGCTGGCAGCGGACATTACGAGCGACATCTCGAAGATGAGGAGCATAAAGGAGGACGACGAGGTGGAAGCCATGGCGGCGGCAGCCAGGGTGGCTGAGGCTGGGCTCAGAGCCGCGGTGGACGCCCTCGCGGAGGGGCTGAGCGAGGTCGAGCTAGCCGGGGTTGTGGATGAGGCCATGAGGAGGGCTGGTGCCGAGGAGTATTCGTTCCCAACAATAGTGGCCTACGAGGAGAACGCAGCCTACCCCCACACAAACCCAACTTGGAGGAGGCTCGCGCAGGGCGAGGTGGTTCTCATAGACCTTGGAGCCAGGCTGCACGGTTACTGCAGCGACATTACGAGGACCATGGCCTTCGGCAGCCTACCCCCCAGGAGCCGTGAGGTAGCCGAAGCCGTGCTAGAAGCCCAGCTCGCCGGGATAGACGCCATAGCGCCAGGGGTCAAGGCCGAGGAGCCCGACGCCGCGGCTCGAGGCGTGCTGGAAAGGAGGGGGCTCGCCAAGTACTTTATCCATAGCCTCGGCCACGGCGTCGGCATCGATGTGCATGAGGCTCCTAGGCTCAGCAGAGCCGCCGAGGAGGAGCTGGAGCCCGGAATGGTGGTTACCGTGGAGCCTGGCGTGTACATTGCCGGTGCCTTGGGTGTAAGAATAGAGGACATGGTCCTCGTAACCAAGAAGGGGAGGAGGCTGCTGACAAGCTTTGAAAGAAACCTTTTCTAGGCCTAGACGGCCCTCCTAACAGCCTCAAGAGCTTTTCTCCAGTACTCCTCATCAAACCCCACCACTAGGCTCCTTATCCTCGTTATCCTGTCAAACCCTATCTCGGGCTCCCCGCCGGATGCGTCTGAGAACCTGGAGCCACAGGTCTCGGCGAACCCTAGGGGGGCCGCTACATCGACGCTTCTCAGCTTTGCCCGAGCGTCTATGAAGGCCTCTGCTCTGCCAAGCGCGGTATAGATTATTTCCAGGGCTGCGCTCCCCAGGCTTCTGACGGGCCCTGTGTGCCCAGTTATTTCACGGTAGTTTCTAACTGCCAGGGCGCCGGCGAAATCCTCGAAGTAGGCTAGGACTGCTGGGAAAGGCTTCTCAGGCTTGTCGGCCCTGGAGCCGCCCTCCCAGCAGCCCGTCTCCCTGTCGAAGCTGTAGACCGGGCCTTGGAATATGGGGGCCACAGCGCCGGCCACTATGGCTGAAACCCCTCTGCCCCTGGAGGGGTCGGCAACCGCTATGCTGACGCTGCACCAGGGTATGCCTGCCAGGTAGTTCTTGCTCCCATCCAGAGGGTCCACTATGAAGACCAGGCCTCCTCCACCGATCTCCACCACGCCCCTCTCCTCCGTAACCATGACCCCGCCCAGGCCCTCGCTTCTCAGAAGCTCCAGGATAAGGCTCTCAGCGTCCCAGTCAGCCAGCACCGTATCGGTGTTCCGAGCCTCGTCGACGGGCTTCGAGGCTTCAGCTGTGCCCCACATGTCTCTAAGGAGGCCGGCGGCCTCCTTAGAGACATGTGG
>JALURJ010000124.1 GCA_027016915.1 Desulfurococcales archaeon
TACACTCTTGGCCCCGACGCCCCGGCAGAGGCCCTGCAACAGATAGCCGAAACTCTGGCTGACCGCATGATTGAACAGGTTATAGAGCAACACCCACCCCCACGTTTCCCCGAGGGAATACCTGAGAAGCTTAGATCCAGGTTTATCAGCAAAGCCGGTGACACTATGCTAATACTGGTGTCCCTAGCACCCGAGTGCCCCCAGAATGTGGCGTCGGATAACGCCAAGAAGCTTTACAGCATTCTAGACGACACGCTGAAAGCGCACGGCGTGGATGCTGAGCACTACGTAACGGGGACCGCCGCCTTCAGCGCAGACCTCGAGGAGGCTAGCCGCGACGATGTCTCAAGGATAGACAAGGTGACAGTTGTCCTTGTCATCCTCCTCTTAGCCGCGCTGCTTCTGTCACCCATAGCTCCTGGAGTGCCTCTATTCACGGTAGGCATGGCGATAATGGTGGCGATGTCAGCCCTCTACGCCGAGGCCAAGGTGGTGGACCTCATCTACATGGTTAGAAACATGGTTACCCCTGTACTGATGGGCGTGGGTGTGGACTACTCGATATACCTGCTGTACAGGTTTAGGGAGGAGCTGGCCAGAGGGCGAGGCAAGGACGAGGCCGTGGGGGAGACAGTTAGGTTCGCTGGCGAGACGATCATGGGTGCAGCCCTCACAGTTATGGCAGGCTTCGGCGCCCTGGCGGCGGCAGACTTCAGGTTGCTTCAAAGCTTCGGCTACAGCCTCGCCCTGGTCGTACTGGTAGCCCTGGTAGCCGCACTAACACTGACCCCATCAGTACTGGCGGCGCTCGGCCGCAGAACATTCTGGCCCTCCAAGATAGGCGGCGGTGCTAGAGGGGCGAGAGCCAGCTACCTGCGTAGGGCGGCCAGGCTCGCAGTATCTAGGCCTGTGGCCGTGATAGTGGTATTCCTAGCCATAACGGCGGCGGCCGGAGCCGTCCTCCTCCGCATGGAGAGAACATATGACTATACAGAGCTTATGCCTGAGACTCAGTCCCTTCAAGGCTTCAAACTACTCAGCGAGGAGTTTGCCGAGACAGGGCTCGCACAGATCTACATAATAGCCGAGTTTGACGAGCCCGTAGTTCAGAACGGTGTTTTGACCCGTGATGCCTATGACAGACTTGTCAGCCTCATAGCTACGCTGACCACAGTAGAAGGTGTAGACGCTGGAGCCATAGCGAGCCCCGTTACCAGCGGCGGTACCGTGCTGTCCTACGAGCAGGCCTCCAACGCCTCCACAGCTATGCAGCAGGGCCTCATAAGCAGTGATGCGAAGAGCGTCTTGCTGGTGGTAAGCCTCCCCTACAAACCCCGGTCTACCGAGGCCATAATGCTTGTTGGGGAGATAAGAAACGCCCTAAGAGAGACAGGTGTTACTACATATGTGGGCGGCGAGCCTGCAGCCATCTACGACATGAACGAGCTGGTTAACAGGAACTTCGCCTACAGGATACTGCCAGCGGCTGTTGTGCTGATACTTCTGGTGCTATACCTCCTGCTCCGCGGGGCCGTTGCAGCGCTCAGCCTGCTTCTCGCCATAGGTACAAGCATAGTCTGGGCTCTTGCCGCGCTGGTCCTGGTGTTCCAGTACGGCGTGGGTGTGGAGATCTACTGGCTAACCCCTATAATGCTTGTAACAACGATTCTGGGCCTAGGCATGGACTACGGTGTCTTCCTCTCATCGAGGGTCAAGGAGGAGATGCTGAAGGGTGCCAGTAAGGAGGAAGCCATTCTCAGGGCTGCGGAAACCACGGGCCTAGTAATAACGGCGTGCGGCCTCATAATGGCGGCAGCCTTCGGCTCCCTCATGCTATCCGAGTTCAGGATGCTGCAGGAAATGGGCTTCGCCCTGGCCTCCGCAGTGCTTCTCGACACTTTCCTGGTAAGGACGCTCTTCCTCCCCAGCATACTCAAGGTTATTAGGTGGAGCCCCTAAAGGCTGAGCATCCCGGCATCCCTGCCACTACTCTGAGCCGTTAAGAACAGTATACTCTCTAACCGAGAGGATCAAGCGTTTAATACTAGGACAATGCTATATGTCAAAGGTCTAGAGGGCATGACCGTGGAATGTCTAGTCGAGGTAGAGGAACTAGAAAAGCGCTACCCAGGAGGGATCAATGCTGTTAAGCGGGTCTCATTCACTGCTGGTAGGGGGATACACGTTTTCCTGGGCCCCAATGGGTCCGGGAAAAGCACGCTTCTCTCAATGATAGCAGGAGTGCTTAGGCCCTCCTCGGGCCGTGTCAGGATCTGCGGGAAAGATCTCTGGGGCCCCGAGGGCTTGGATGCTAGGCGTCATCTAGGATACGCACCCCAGGATCCTCCCTTCAGACCTCTGCTCACAGGCTACGAGAATCTAGTGCGCCAAGCACTATTTAGAGGATTGAGCCTGGGCGAGGCTAAACGTAGGGCTCGGGGGCTCCTCGAGCTTGTAGGCCTAGCCGAGGCCGGGAGCCGAAAGGTGGGCGAGTACAGTGGGGGTATGAAGCGTAGGCTCGCCGTGGCAGCCGCGCTGGTGAGCAACCCGGAAGTTGTGGTGCTAGACGAGCCCAGCACAGGCCTTGACCCCACTGCCAGGAAGGAGCTCTGGGAGATAGTGGCTAGGCTGAGGGAGGAGGGGCGCGTAGTACTGCTAGCCACCCATTACGCCCATGAGGCTGAGGTTCTAGCCTCGACGGTGTACATTATGCATAGAGGTATGCTAGCTGCTCACGGAAACGTGGCCGAGCTTAAGGACAGGTACGCTGCTGTCTCCGTTATAGTCGTTGAGGCTAAGGAGGAGCCCAGGGACGCTGAGACTGTAAGGCACAATCTTATCCTGCCGGACGTGGAGGATGTTGTTGTTAAGGGCCCCGTTTTCCGCATATATACGGCTAAGCCCAACGTCGTGGCACCAAGGGTCTTGGAAGCCCTAGTCAGGCTGGGTGTCAGGGTTAAGGAGATGCGGATAATTGAGCCAACACTGGAGGACGTCTATTTCAAGGTTACGGGTACAACCCTGGAGGGTGAGGAGCTTGGCGGCTAGGGGCCCCATAATAGCCATAATTATGGGCGGCGTAAAGGAGCTGGTAAGAGACAAGACCAGCCTCTTCTGGATCCTAGTGTTCCCAATAATCATGGTCATGATCAGCGGAGGTCTGTGGGCAAACCCCAACCCCAGGCCAACCACTGTGGGGATCTACGTTGAGGACAGCACCAAGGGGCCCTTCAACGCCACGCTGATAGCTGAAGCTATGGAAGAGACAGGCATGTTTAGCGTGAAATCCTACGATACGCTTCAAGCAATGCTTGACGACATTGCCGATGACGGCCACCCCCCACTGGGCATATATTTCCCCCAGGGCTTCGCCGCCAATGCAAGCATGGGGAAGCCTGCAACCATAGTGGTTTACAGGGTCAACGTGTCGGAGCTCTGGGTAGAGGTAGACTACTCCAAGCTCCTAGGCTTTCTGGGCGGAATGGAGGACTCCGTCAGACTAGCCATCCTGCAGCACGCACTACCCCACGCGCCGCCCGAATACAGGGACTATCTGGAGGCGCTGGCGGACCCCCTCAAAACAAGGCTTGAAACGGTAAATACTGCGCGTGAAGTGTCTAAAGCAGTTCTCGCAGGCTTCATGGCCATATCCATGGTAATCGTCGAAGCGCTGTTCATAGGGCTCAACGTTGGCGCGTCCATGATCCACGAGGAGAGAGAAACGGGCGGACTCAGGGCCCTGCTTTCAAGCCCCGTGCCCAGCTGGGCCATCCTCGCCGGGTACACGTTAACCACCATGATATACATAGCCCTAGCAGGGCTGGCCAGCGTGGCGGCAGGGCTCCTAGTAGGAGCAGAGTATAGAGGTATCAACATTGGAACACTGGCAGCGTCGTCCATCCTCGTAGTGTTGGCAGGCCTATTCACCATGGGCCTGGGCCTGCTCTTGGCACCCCTAGCCAGGAGCGCCAAGGGTGCAAACGGGCTGGCAACAGCGATAGCTTTCCCTCTGATGTTCCTCGGCGGCGTCTGGATACCGGCGTGGATGCTGCCAGAACCCTTCAGAACCTTCGCACAGTATTTCCCACTCTCCAAGCTTAGCGATGCGCTAAAACTAATGATAGTCTACGGCGGCACCCCCGCGGAGGCTCTTTCCATGATCCCCCCGGTCCTGATTATAGCAATCATACTGGTATACGCTGTGGGCAGCGCAACCTACCGCCGCATGCTCTCAATACTGCTGGAAAAAGTCTGACGGAAATCGCCAGCCCCTGGCCCTATCGTAAGTGCGGGATCGGGTGCGGAAGCGGGGCCCTGGAAACTACTTCTCTCTTCCTTGCTCCTTGGCTTGCGTGTAGAATCCAACGGCAAAACAGGCTAGGGCTACTAGGAGGGATGCCCAGGCAACCAGCCCTAGGCCAGTGAGCCCTTTGAAGATCAGGGCCGAGCCTGCGAGAGCTAGCCCGGCAGCTAGTACATAGTCTACAAGGGTGTAAGCCATCGCAGCCAGCACCAGTGCTCCCATCACTATTAGGAGAGTGTTGCTTTCGCCAACCATGGGGAACAGCGTCTTCGCGACAATATATGCGAAGATCAGTGATACGGCCAGCTTGAACACAGCGAACCCCACAGCGAGCCCGATAGCGGATAGCAGCAGGAACACTATTATGGAGAGGATGAGACTATGGGTGGCCAGCAACGTGTAGGCAAAGCCCAGATACCCGAGAAACCCTGCAAACGCCAGGCCCACGAATATCCTTACAGCCTTGACCCCGCGGAAGCACAGTATAATTCCCATAATTATAGCCACGGCGTAGACTATGCTACGGTCTAGCACTGTACCATCACCTGTATACATTAGTAACAATATT
>JALURJ010000125.1 GCA_027016915.1 Desulfurococcales archaeon
CATACATATCGGTATTAAGATTACCCCATCAATCCTCCAGCTTCCAGAGGTACTGTCATCACTTAAATTCCTCCACGTGACAATAAGTTTTGAAGAGGTGTCGGCACGACGCTGCGACGCAGTGGTGGTGGGAATGACGGACGACACTGTACTGTGCCCTCGTTGTGGGGTAGTAATGGAGCTGAGGCGCGAGTCGGAGAGGCTCAGCGATGGGAGAACCAGGGTGTCCTTCTACTACAAGTGCAGGCGGTGTGGCTACAGGCTCCAGGATGCAACCATCTTCGTGAAGAAGAACGGCGCAGGCCTGGAGCTGAAGATAACTGAGTACCAGTATGTCGAGACCCGGGATAGAACCATGATGGCCAGGTGAAACCCCTAATCCTCTACTTTTTAACCTTGTTCTTCACGAGTCTCCTGAGAATCGAGAGGTAGTGGGCTGGAAGTAGGAGGTACAGGCTCATGTGCCTATAGTTAAACATGTTGTCCACAGCCTCTATACTTCCTCCAGCCTCCAGGTACGAGTCCAGGATTAGGGTGACGCCTAGCTTGAAGTCGCTGGCGTTGCTAAGCCTGGAGGGGAAGTGGTCTAGTAGTTGGGCCAGGGATGTGAAGGTTATCGCTACCAGTAGATCCCAGCCCCTCAGCCTAACATCGCTGTCTTCGAGGGACTGTTCTGCGTCAATAACGTAGATGCTGCCCTCAGGGGTTTCCAGGAAGTTGGTGGGCTTCGTATCGCCCATAACCCAGCCCTCCTCATGGATCCACGCCAGTATCTCGCCCAGCCTGGCGGCGTCGGCCTCGTAGGCCCAGGGCCTCAGGGGCGAGCCTTCAATATACTCCCTTGTAATAGTCTTTCTCTCATAATCGACTCCCACGATCCTAGGGGTTTTGATCCTCTCATGCTTGCTGTTCATGAACCTCAATTCCCGCTTCATCCTAGCCTCGGGTGTCAGCGCGAAGGGGTAGGAAGCCTTGTAGACCAGGCCTAGGGAGACCCATTTAAGGACACCGCGGGCAACCTGGAAGCCCTTAACAATGTATCGTTTGTCACCCTTAACTATGATCTCAGCCTGCGGGGCCTCCATAAACTCCTTGTCGCCGGGCAAACCGCTCATAGTATTCATCCTTCCCAGAGGGTAGATGGGCTAGCCTAGAAATAATTAGACTGCTAACCTAATATAGTGTAGCCCAGCCCACCCTAATTACTCCACCAGTATCCTGACAACCTCGTCTTCAACCACTATCCGCAGCCTGGTGTCCGAGAACGTGGCCTCTATTTCGAGAGGCTTTCCGAAGCCTGACATCATTCCAGTAGCCTCACTCACCGCAGCCAGGAGGGCCGCGTACCTGGCCACAAGGTACTCGTCTACGGGTTTGCCTGCACCCACATTTACCTTGTCGAGGATGTGTCCCTCCCTCGACGCTATGATGACAGCTCCCCCTTCCAGGCTCTTATACTCATATGCCGTCTGGTGCTCCACGCCGGGACACCTAGAAGCTGTGGTTACGGGGAGCCAGGGTTTAAAAGGGAAACCGGTAATTAATACCGGTGAAATACTGGGGTCTTGCCCGGTGGCAGCGAGTTGACCCTGTCTAGGCTGAGGTCCTTCTTGCGGGAGCTACGGGAGCTGGTCAGGATATCGGAGGCCCAGGAAATTGCTAGGAGGATGTTCGTAACCAACACTATTGACGGCCTCATATCCTCGATGGGCATAATCCTGGGAACCTACCTGCTGGGCGGTAGGGATCCCCTCATCTACCTTGGAGCCGTGATAGGTGGGAACAGCGCTATGGGGATCTTCAGCGCCTTCCTCGGCACCTACTTCTCCGAGCGGGCTGAGAGGCTGAGGGAGCTTAAGGAGCTAGAGCGGGCGATGGCAGCCGACCTGAGGGGCTCCATATACTGGAAGAGCTCCAAGCTGGTGCCCCTTTACGTCGCTGCGTGGAGTAGTCTCGGCATGCTCACCCTGCCAGCGCTCTGCTCCTCGCCCCTATTCCTAGCCCACGAGGGCTTGGTATCCCTCAGGCTTGCAATCCTCTCCTCACTCATACTCCTGGAGCTGGCCATGTTCCTGCTGGGAAGCTACCTTGGAAGGATAAGTGGTGAGAAGTGGTACATGGTGGGTACGCGCATGCTCCTGGTGGGGCTGGCCACGATAACCCTATATTTGCTCCTCGAACTAGCCTAACAGCCACGAGGTGCAGATCGTGGAGGAGTGGCACTCGCTGCCCGTCGAGGAGGTGCTGGACAGGCTGGCCACCAGCCCTGAGAGGGGGCTGACGAGCAGGGATGCTGAGGAGAGACTGGCCAAGTATGGACGCAATGTCATCGAGGAGGGTAGGAGACGCACCATACTCGACTCCCTGGTGGACCAGTTTAAGAATGTCCTGGTAATCATACTCATATTCGCCGCCCTAGTAAGCTATGCTTTGGGCGAGACCATTGACGCCCTAGCTATAGTGGCCATCCTTGTCCTCATGGCGGTGATGGGGGTAGTACAGGAGTATAGGGCCGAGAAGGCCCTCGAGGCCCTCAAGAAGCTGGCGGCACCCACTGCCAGGGTTCTCAGAGACGGTGTTCCCACCGAGATCCCGGCCGAAAACGTGGTGCCTGGCGACATCTTGGTGCTGGAGGAGGGGGACAGGATCCCTGCTGACGCCAGGCTTGTCGAGGCTGTGGACCTATACGTGGACGAGTCCATGCTTACCGGCGAGTCCATACCGGTCCACAAGAACCCGGCAGCGATCCTTGAAGCCTCGGCGCCGCTGGCCGAGAGGATTAACATGGTGTTCATGGGAACCCACATCGTGCGCGGCCGGGGTAAGGCGGTTGTCGTGGCTACAGGAATGGACACTGTTATGGGCAGGATCGCTGGCATGCTGGGCGAGGCCGAGGAGGAGAAGACACCGCTTCAGAGAGACCTCGACGTCCTGGGGAGGAAGATCGGCATAATAGTTCTGGCGGTTGCCGCAGTGCTCTTCGCCACCGGATACCTGCTCCACGAGGCACCCCTGGTCGAACTCTTCATGGCCAGCGTGGCCCTAGCCGTGGCGGCTGTGCCTGAGGGCCTGCCAGCCATAGTCACCGTCGTTCTAGCGGTTAACGTCTGGAAAATGGCTAGGAGGAACGCCATAGTGAGGCGCCTCGCAGCAGTGGAGGGCCTAGGGGCTGCCACCGTCATATGCACCGATAAAACCGGCACGCTCACCAGGAACGAGATGACAGTAAGAGAGCTGTGGCTGCCGCCCGGCGTAAAGGTCTCGGTCACCGGGTCGGGCTATAGCCCCAAAGGCGAGCTCCGTATGGATGGCGGCAAACTAAGGGTTGGCGAGCAGAGGCAGCTGGACCTCCTACTCTTGTCAGCTACCCTTGCCAACAACGCCTCGCTCGTGGAGAAGGGAGGCGACCGCAGGGTTATGGGCGATCCTCTGGAGGCCGCGCTGCTCGTAGTGGCCGAGAAGGCTGGTCTAGATCCCGAGGAGGCTAGGGGGAGGCATGAGAGGCTCAGGGAGATAGCGTTTACCAGTGCCCGCAAAATGATGTCCACGGTAAACATGGTGGACGGCAAGCCCCTGCTGTTCTCCAAGGGGGCGCCAGAAGTTGTCCTGGAGAAGAGTAGCCGCGTAATGCTTGAGGATGGCAGTATTGTGGCTCTAGACGATGAGCTTAGGTCAAAGATACTTTCAGCTGTGGAGGAGATGGCTTCAAGGGCCCTTAGGGTCCTGGGTTTCGCCTACAAGGAGCTCGGCGAAGGCTGGGAGGGCGAGGAGGAGCTGGAAAGGGACCTGGTGTTTCTAGGCCTCGCCGGCCTCATGGACCCTCCCCGCCCAGAAGTGCCAGAGGCTGTGAGGAAGGCCCATGAGGCGGGGATAAGGGTGGTTATGGTTACCGGGGACCACAAGGCCACGGCCGTGGCTATAGCAAGGGAGATAGGAATTCCTGTTGAGGGCAGGCACGCCGTTGTTACGGGGAAGGAGCTGGACGAGATGGATGACGACGAGCTCTACGGTATAATCGAGGAGGTCAGGGTTTTCGCTAGGGTGACGCCGGAGCACAAGGCTAGGATAGTGAAGGCTTACAAGAGGAGGGGGCACGTTGTGGCGATGACGGGTGATGGTGTCAACGACGCCTCGGCCCTCAAGCTAGCCGATATAGGGATAGCCATGGGGAGGAGGGGCACTGACGTGGCTAAGGAGGCTGCCGACATAATTCTGGCCGACGATAATTTCGCCACCATAGTCGCCGCGGTGGAAGAGGGGAGAGTGGCCTTCGACAACATTAGGAAGGCAGTGCTGTACCTGCTCTCAGCCAACTTCGCGGAGGTGATAAGCGTCTTTACAGCCGGCATCGTCAGGTGGGGCCTCCTGTTCACCCCGGCAATGCTGCTATGGATCAACCTGGTGACCGACGCCTTCCCAGCAGCCGCCATGGCCGTGGAGCCCCCGGAGCCCGACGTTATGAGGCGTCCGCCGAGGCGCGTGGGTAGGGGGATTATGGATAGGCGCGGCCTCCTATACCTGCTCTACATAGGCGTGGCAATCTCCATCATAGTGCTGGGGGCCTACATCGTGGGCAGGTTCGGGATGAGGGCTGGCCACCTCTACGCTTCCTCGCTAGCCTTCATGGCGATGATGGTGGCAGAGCTATTCCACAGCTTCAACGTGAGGTCGCTGAACCACAGCATATTGAGGGTAGGGCTGAGGAGCAACACCAAACACCTGCTCTCCATAGTGGTAGGCTTCGCCATGGCCCTGGTATCCGTATACCTGGCGCCCTGGGTGTTCGGAGCCACCAGTATAGATACTCCACATCTATTGGCAGTAATCGCCGTATCTGCCGCGATAATCCTGGTGGAGGAGGCG
>JALURJ010000126.1 GCA_027016915.1 Desulfurococcales archaeon
GAGAGGGCCTCGGGAACCTTTGACCTGCTCGCAACCCGCCCTGTGCCGCGGTTCATGCTGGTTCTATCTAAGCTTGCCGTTTTCCTGGCTGCAGCCATACCTGTACTTTACGTTACATATCTGCTCACCACGGCAGTGGTAGCGGCCAGTTTCTTCCAGGGCTTGGGGGTTTCCACAGTCCTCAGGGCCATTTGGGACGCCCAAGGCTATATTGCCAAGTACGTGGCCGTGAACTGGCTTTACGTGTTTGCAGTGTCTAGCCTAACCCTAGCCCTATCGGTGAGGACTACGAGGAGCTACGTGGCGGCGATGGGTGTTGTAGGCTACTATATAGCCCTGAATGTGAGTGCAGGGGTGGTGGGATCCATGATTTCGGGGCGTATCGGGGAGCTTGTATCAGAGGTTCTGCGGTACGCGGATTTCTCCTACAATGCTGAGACTGTCTTGGTCAGGCTGCTTTATGGAAGCTTGGAGCCGCTTAGCGAGCGGTTGCTGGCGCCGAGCTTTGAAGCCTCCTTGGTGATACTGGTGGTTGTACCTTCGGTTCTTCTGGCGGTAACCCTGCTGGTGCTGGAGAGGATGGATCTAGTCTAGGCGAAGGTTATGAACTTCATTATTAGTATGACTATGGCGGCGTAAACCACTACTGTTAGTACTATGGCGTGGGTGAACCCGGCGGCCAGGTGTTTGCCGCTGATCCTGCCTGCGACAAGGCCCATTATCCAGGAGTTTAGGAGCATGGAGAGCGTGAAGTACAGTATTATGGTCTCCATGCTTATCGGCAGCGTTGTGGGTGAGACCTTGTAGGTTTCGCTGGTGAAGCCTATGACCATTATGGTTGCCACGGCGTTCATTATGGCTCCAAAGTATGGCATTATCACGTAGGGTTTTAGCTTGCTGGCCAGCTCCTTCTCGAACTCGGAGAGGGCGAAGGTGAACCTTGCCAGGGCTTCAAGGGTTTCGACACTCCCTCCGCCTACGTCTACGGCATCGACTAGGAAGGTGAGGGCTACTCGGGCAAACCAGTTCCTTACCCTGCCAACTATGGTGCGGACCGCCCTTATGAACGGGAACCCCCATGAGAGAAGTTTGGCGAGATCCCTTATGGCTGGTGTGAGCCTGCCGTAGTCTCTTCCCGCGACGTGTATGATGCATCTTTCGGGTGAGAGGCCGGTCTTCCTCACCTCTACCAGATCTCTGAGGAAGCTGGCTACGTACTCTTCGACACCCTTGCTGGTATAGGCCACCATCGAGTAGGAGACGGCTGGTGGCGCCGAGAGCGTTATGAGGCCCAGCGTCACGGACATGAGGACACCGGAGATCGTCTCCTTAGTAGGCTCCTCGGCCCCTATGAGGGCCTTCCAACTGTTGGTGAGGTAGAGGCCCAGTGCCGTGACGAGTATTGCTATAGGTATGCTGAAAATAAGCGCTCTATACGGCTCGGGCATGGGTAGCGCTGTTTTGGGCTGGAGGGCGCTTATGGCTAGGAGCATGAAGAGCGAAAACATTGGCAGGAAAACGTAGGCGAATAGGAGGAAGTTGGTAAGCGATGCTGGCCTTCCTCCCGGCGTTATGGATGAGACCGAGAAGAAGATGTAGAAGCCCAGTCCCATGATCACCGCTACTATTACGTAGGCTTCGGTGAGCATGGCTATCTTGTCGGCTATGCCTTTAACTACGGCTGCCCTCGCCTCGAAGAGCCCCTCGGTCTTGGAGGTGAGGTAGTGGATTATGTCGCCGCCGCTCCTCACGGTGGAGGTGTATCCTAGTATGAAGTCCCTGTACCTCCTGTTTGGGTGGTGCATAGCGTTTTCCTCCATAGCGGTGAGCGGGTCCTTGCCGAAGAGCCTTATGTCCCTCAGTATCCTTCTAGCCTCCCTGACGGCTGCTGGAAGGATGTTTATGTTGGCAAGCCTCTCGAAGGCCTTCACAATGGTGACCCTGCCCTTGGCCACGGTTGTCAGGTATGCCGCCATAAAGGGTAGTTCGTGCTCCATATCGCTCGATCGTATGGAGGCCTTAAGGGAGGGGTAGGCCAGGAACGCCACGAGCACCACTACTGGCATTATTATGGCTGAGAGCACAACTAGGAGCTGGACGGCCAGGCTGGAGGCGAAGTATAGCCCTATAACCATGTAGAAGTATGATATGCATGCTGCCAGCACGGTGAAAAAGACCATCCTCGTGGCGTAGATTATAGGGTAGGTTTCTATGCCGCCGAGCGCCAGTGCCTCGTCTAGGTTGAAGAACTTTGCAAGCTTCTCCCCGAACTCGCCGAACCACGAGTATGCTATCTTGTCTATTCTGTCCATTATGGTGAGCGCTCCCTCTTCCTCGGCAGGCAGGGCTGCAGCTGTCGGGGCCTCCTCCCCTTTCCCGCGCTTGAAGAGCCCAGATATCTTAGAAGCCAGGTCTCTGAGCGAGTTCCTCCTCGGCATGTTTGAACACCTTCTCCGGGTTGGCATAGTAGGCCTGGACCACGCGGGCTACTTCTCTATAGTCTCTTATGCCGCGCCAAGCCATCCACTGGAGAACAACGCTTCTCCGCGACATCTCCTCTATCAGCTCGTCGTACGTCCTGCCAATGCTCTCGGAGATCTCTCGGAGAACCATGCTGTCCCTGAACCTCTTGTCAAACGTGTCCTTGAACGGGTTCCACTGCACCACCGGCTCGTACCTGCCAACATCCTTAATCTCGTAGACGCCTGAAACCCTCCTCGCAATCCTACCCGCAGGATAGTCCGGAGAAAAGACCCTAACCCTCTTAACAATAATACCCAGCTTCATCAGCGGAATATAGCCCTCAGGAATATTCATAGGCGGAGAAGTAAGCCTCTTAACGGCAGCATCCACACTTTCCGCGTGGATCGTCGTGTTATGGGTTAGCATCATTCCTCCAGATATGGCATAGATGTGGAGATCTGGGACCTCCAGGTCATATAGTAGTGAGTCTTTCTCAACTAACTCTGTTCTGACGACTCTGTGTAAAAGTAGGCCTCCATAGCGTTTAACCTTGGTATAAGACTTTCTGGGTGGCGTGATTCCCAGTATCCTGGCCATAATCTTTTTGCTTTGACCTCCAAGCACTGTTATCATATATACAACTGAAGATTTCGTTCCAAATCCGCGCGAGTTATCCACGGGCTTCAGCGATGCATGTATCCCTAGGGTCTTCATTAGAAGTACTAGGGATTCTGCTAGTTTCCTACTGGAGATGCTTGCATACATTCTAAGACGCCCTTTACCATCTATGAATGCTGAGCCGTCTCCCAGCCAGAATCCTTTGACTATCCCTTTCCTGAACTCTTCGGGTGCCCTTAGTGCGAGATCTAATGGTACTGCACGGTCGTGACCACTAACCCGCCCTTCCAGGAGTTCGTATAGTGTTATGGCAAATATCTTTGAGTCAACATGGACCTGGTAATAGCCGCGGGACTTTCTTATGTACACAGCATTGGCATCTATGCCGAGCCTCTTTAGCGCTGCAACGAGTTCCCTGGCCAGCTTCTCATCTTTATCTGATCTACCTAGAGCAAAGAAGCATCTTCTGGGCAATTTATCACGGTAATCATACATCATAGAGCCGTCAGCCAGGAAGAAGCCTATGATAAAGCCTAGATCTTCATTTAGAGGAAGTTTTGCCGGAATCGAGCTACGAGCCTTTCCGCCATATTTCACCCTTAGAGCATCGCGGATTTCTGGGTTCTTAGTTAGACCCAGTGCCTCCACTATTTTCAGCGGAACAGCTACGCCTCTATACTTCCAGTCATCGATAGATGCAGACGCCCCTCCCACAGCCTTTATGGAGGTCTTGGGCACTCTACGTAACGCAGGACTTGCGCCTTTAACATAGAGCTTCTCTACATACTTTTCCTTCAGAAGCTCAAGGACATCCAAGTACTTAAGTTCTGGCTTTACCGGAGGCGTTAGGATAGACACCAGTAGGTCTCCCTTCCTAAGTTCACGAGCTTTCTTGGTTTCCAACCCTCCATCTCTATACACTACAACTTTATGGTCCTCGTGGACCTCATGAACCACACCGCCCTCAGCATATATTCTGACGAACCTCTGGGTTCCACCCTTAATGACAACTCTCGGCACATCTCTCCATACAGGCTTTCCGTTCTCAACGGTGTAAACTTTCACTTCCTTATATCTTCCCCGCAGCACACCCTCCGCAATATCCTCTATCTCATAAAGATCAATCTTACCATTAACTTTCGCTAGAACCAGCTGATCTCCCGGAAGACAGACACCGCCGTGGCCTGTGTTGTGCAGCAATACAGGTGTGTTGCCGCCGAAGAACGACTCCGTCCCGGGGACACTTAGGTCGTAAACGTATCCCTTGTAGTCCTCCACTTCTATCCTGCGGACCTCTACTACTCTGAGCTTGCCGTTCATGTAATCCAGTATCCTCCTGTAGAGTTCTGCCGCATCGCCCTCGATCCTGCCTTTACTAGTTATCCACTGGAGAAGTTTTTCTACAACCTTGCGGGGCACGTATTTCCTTCTCCTTACATAGGTTAGGTCGAAGGGCATCGACCTAGCCCCGGCTAGCTTGGCCAGTTTTAGGAGGGGTCTTACCGGTATCCTTTCGGCAACATTAGGCCTTCTGTGGTACTTGTCGAAGTATATGTTCACGTTGTAGTATTGTTTGCCGCGGTTCTTGCCAGTCCCTTTCTCTATATGCATTGTAGAGTACCAGCCATGGAGTCTAGCCAGCCACACTAGTTCCCTGGCAAGCCTCTTATTAGCTGTGGAGTAGTTGATGTACCTTCTCTTGAGAGTGCGCCGGGAGTCTGCTCTGAGTCCCTCGAAGAAGGCTCTAACAAC